>JBBQDJ010000524.1:0-1510 GCA_038319595.1 Verrucomicrobiales bacterium | reverse complement strand
GGCCTCGTTGACGAGAAACCCAGGAGTCGCGAGAGTGCCACGATCGGGGTTCGAGTAATAACCACCGCCGCGTTCCACGTCCTTGAAGATCTTGGTGGCGCTCGGATAGCCGAAGAACTCACGGAAGAATCGAATGATGCGAGGTTGGGCAACGATGTGGGACGTGACGTGCATTCCGCTGACGCCCGGGTCGATCTGGCCGCGGTAGTAGTTCTCATCATCCAGCAAACGCAGCACCTCGCGCTGATAATCCTGCTTGGTGTTGAGGCGGCCCTCGGATGCCGCTTTGAGCAATTGGGCATCCGGTCCGCGATCTCCCAGCGCATAGGAAATGGCAGACGCTCCCTCGTGGGGCGAAAGCATTTTTCTGCCGTAGCGGTCGGCATTTCCATCTCCAAACTCCAGCCGATAGAGGAACTCCGACTCCAGTAACACGGCCACTAACATCTGACGCAGCCCTTCGCTATTACCACCGAGCCCGGTGGCCATACGGGTCAGTTTCACATAGTTGTCCAACTCGGTCCCACCCGGCGTGCGCCGCAGCACAAGTTCGAACTGCTTGCGCACCGCGGCGATGATCTCCTCGTCTGTCGGCACGGATTTCTTGAGGATGATCGTTTCGAATTCCGGCGGGGTCTGCTTCGGCGACCATTTGTCCTTGGGATCCGGAAAATCATTCGCTCCGAGCTCGCCGTTTTTGACACGCGCCGGCCGGATCTGCTTGCTGGAGATCCAGTTTGCATTGGTGAGCATCACCAGCAAATGTCCGCCGTCGAGGGTGGTATTATCATAGTCGCGAACTCCGGAAGCGTCCGTCAGCAAAAAGGGATTGGTAACACCGGTAAGGTTGATCTCCCGCTCCTTGCCCTCGAGACCGAAAACATCTAACACCCGTTGCGAGAAAATCTGTGGATTGACCAACCAGCGCCGCGCCGGGGTGTAGGCCGCTTCGTCGATCTTGCCGCTGAACAATTTTTCATGATCGACATAGTTCCCGTAGGATGGATAGCGAAGCTTGTCCTCCAGCTTTGAGGCATTGTGAATGTGCAGTTCCCCCCAGAGCCAAGAGCCCAGTTGATTGCGCTCCTCCTCCGAGGGCTGGGTCTTCTTCTTCGGCGGCATCTGCTTGAGATACACCTGCTCCTGCATCTTGTTCATCAAGTCGAGGCGGCTGCTCAAAGACAGTTCGGCGAGATTGTCGAGCCGGATGCCGCCCTTCTCCGTGCCCTCTTCATGGCAGGAATAACAATGGCGGTCGAGAAACACCTCCGCACCGGTATCGACCTGAAATACCGGGGTTTCCGCGAATGCTGGCAGGCAAGCGGACATCATCACTGCGGTGAAAAATAATCCCACAGGCAGCGGTTGCCGGATGATGTTGGCTGGATCCATCATGAACTTATTGCGGTAGTGGTAGGGAATATTGTGACATCGACTATTTCCGATAGATAAATGAATCCGAGGTAAGGAGGGAAATGATGACAGCCCTGAAGCTGCCGCCGCTTTTGAC
>JBBQDJ010000523.1:0-1618 GCA_038319595.1 Verrucomicrobiales bacterium | reverse complement strand
GTCCGGAGGTTCTCCGCACCCAGTTCGGAATAGCCGATATCGCGGAAAAGGATCTGACGGCCGTTTTCCTGCTTGATGATGAGATTGTCGAATTCCTCGGGAGTGCCGAGCCGCCCGAGGGTCCTCAATGAAAGCTCGTTGTTGGATCCTTCAAGTCGGCCGCTGGGGAGATCCACGTTCTGGGTGTCGAGCGCGGCCTGCACATCCTCAGGCGTCAGGCCGTGGACGGCGAGTTTCACCGGGTCCATCCACAGCCGCATGGCAAAGCGTTTTTCACCGAAGACTCTAACCGATGCGACACCAGGGATGGTCTCCATCCGCTCGCGCACCATACGATCCGCCATATCACTGATCTCCAGCACGCTGCGCTTGTCGCTGGTCATGGTGAGGAAAAGAATGGGCGATGAGTCGGAGTCCGCCTTCTCGACGACCGGTGGATCCGCGTCGACCGGCAGACTTCGCGCCGCCCGGGCCACCCGGTCGCGCACGTCGTTGGCCGCTGTGTCGATGTCCGAGTCTAACGTGAACTCGACGGTGATCGTGCTACGCTCCTCAATCGACTCAGAGGAAATTGTGCGAATGCCCGCGATACCGTTGATCACCTGCTCCAGCGGCTCAGTGATTTGCGAAGCGATGACATCCGGGTTTGCGCCCCGATAGGAGGTCTGCACCGTGATGATGGGCGGATCCACCGCCGGATACTCACGGACACCGAGAAACGAAAATCCAACGGCTCCGAACAGGACGAGAACGACTGACATCACGATCGCAAGGACCGGCCGGCGGATGCTGGTTTCCGATAGGCTCATTTCGGCGACGTGACGTTGAGGAATGAAAAGGTGACAGGATCATTTTTTGACAGAATCATTTTTCGGGATTCTTCAAATGATTCTGTCGATAATGATTCTGTCATGATCATCAAATTCAATGCTTCGCAGCCACGACTTCCAAACCGGGGCGCATCCGCAGAAGATTGGTGGTGGCGATAATGTCTCCCTCTTTCAACCCACGCAACACCTGCACTTTGTCCTCGGTGCGCACACCAATCTCGACCGTCACCAGCTTTGCCTTGCCATCGGAAATCACATAAACCCCCTGCCCTCGCTGCGACGGGATGATTGCCTGGCTTGGCACGAGGAAACCGTTGGTCTCCCCATCTAGCGTCAAGGTCACTTCGGCGAATCCACCGGGCAGAAGTCCCTGCGGCGTTTCGCAAACCCCGCGGACTAACAAGCTACGCGTGGTCGCTTCGATCGCCGGCTCCACTACGGTCACCGCCCCTTCAAAGAACCGGCCGTTACCTGCGACGGTGAACAAGAACTTCTGACCCTGCTTGACTTCGCTTGAATAACGCTCCGGCAGTGGGAAATCCACCTTGATCCGGGAAACATCCTGAAGCGTGACTAACGGAATGGTGGAGGAAACAAACGCACCCTCGCTCACTTGCCGGACGCCCACCCGCCCGGAGAACGGCGCGCGGATTTCGGTTTTTGAAATCAGGACCGCCTGGGTATTTCGCTGTGCCTCTAACGCGGCCAGTTCCCCGGTGGTGATGTCGAATTCTTGTTGGCTGATCGCCTTGCGTGGCAGCAGTTTGTCCACTCGATCTTTGTTAGTG
>JBBQDJ010000522.1:0-1729 GCA_038319595.1 Verrucomicrobiales bacterium | reverse complement strand
GGAACCGGAGGAATCGGATTGGCGGTGGATGCGGCGGATGAAGAGGTTGCCGGGTTTTACGAGAAATATGGATTCAACCGTGTGGAGGAGCAGCCCCTGCGCCTGTTCCTGCCGCTGGCGGCACCTTGTCGACCTGGGTGAGTCGGAATCGCATTTTCACCCCGACTCCAGCGCCACCCGCGCCAAGTATCCGGAACGCGACTCTCCGCTCTTCAAAGCAGCAGCATCGATGCGGCGGAGGACTCGTTCGGGAAGTGAAATGTTGAGCCGCTTGGATTTCCCGGACAGCGAGGCCAGATCCACGTGGACGACGGCCCAGATCATGCCGGTGAATTCGGGATTGGTGGCGTGGTGTTCGAGATCGAGCGGAGCGGGGATTTTCGCTCCGGCGTCCAGCAAGCCTTCGATGTGGAAGGCGAGTGCCTCGCTGGCTTTGGCGATGGCTTCGTCCAAGCTGTCACCGGCGCTGAAGCAGCCGGGAAGATCGGGAAATTGCACCCCGTAGGCGCTGCCCGGCTCGTGTTCGATGGCGATTGGGTAGTTCATGGCTTTTCAATTCCGGCAGATTTCAAAATGGCCCGGGCCGTCCCGATGGGAATGTCCTTCTTCGGGTGTGGCACGGTGACGACGCCGGGGTTCACAGGATGCTTAAACTGATGGTGGCTTCCCTTCGTCCGGGTTTCGTGCCATCCCGCTTCATTTAGCAGCCTGATGATTTCTCGGCTCGTCATCTTGTGTAATGATACACAACTACTCGGATTTGCAAACTCTGAATCGGATTCAACCCATGATTTTCCTCGCGGCCTTGGCAGGGGCCGTTAGTTTGCTTTTCTACCGAGTTCACCACCACCCGGCCATGAAAACCCTTCCACTGCCAGCGCTGCTCCTGATCGTTTCATTTCCCATCGCGGGAATGGCGCAGACGAGCCGGGAGGACGCGATCAAGGAAATCGACGCAAAGATCGCCGCGCTCCAACAGGAAAAGGCCAAGTTGATCGGTGAGACGTCACGCGCAGGAAACGCGCTTTTTGAAAGCAACGGCCGGGTCAGCCAGCGCATCACCCGCTCGGTGCTCATCATCGAGGGCGACAAAGGAGCGGGCACCGGTTTCGTCATCGCGACGGAGGGGAAAAAATTCCTCTACACCGCCGCCCACGTCTTCAGCGGGAATTCCAAATTCATCATCCGCAACGCCGCCGGCACCGAGTTCAAGAAATTCGGCGACTTGCAAGCCGCCGAAGGAGCCGACCTGATCCGCCTCGAAATGTTAGACAATCCCGCCGATTTCCTGGAACTCGCCGCGCCGGAGGCCGAGTTGGCGATCAACACCGAGATCGCCGCCCTCGGCAACGGCGGCGGCAACGGCGTGGTGTCCGTGGAGCTTGGGAAAATCCTCGGCACCAGCGGCGACCTCCTCGAAGTGGACGCCAAGATCATCCAAGGCAACAGCGGCGGGCCGGTGGTCGAGCGCTCTAGCGGAAAAGTCGTGGGCGAGGTCACCCACCTCACCGATGCCCGCAAGGATGTCTGGTCGGAAGGCACCCGCCAAGGCGAAGTCCGCCGCTTCGCCTGTCGGCTGAACAAGGAGTGGAAATGGATGACGCAGAAAACGGGCACCTTCGTCGCGGATGGAAAAACCTTGGCCGAGTTCGATGACTACACGCGTCTCTGTTTCGCCATCGCCCAGTTAAAACCGTTAGAAAGTGGGATGCGACTGACCACCGAGGTC
>JBBQDJ010000521.1:0-1735 GCA_038319595.1 Verrucomicrobiales bacterium | reverse complement strand
CTCATCAGCGAAGGTGTCAGTCCCCAAGCCGATGTCGATGCCCTCGACCAGGCGATCTGGGACAAGCTGGAATCCGGCTATCAGAAAATGTTGCAACTCCAGGAAGCCGGTGACCGCACCGCTTTCAGCGGATCGACCGGCATTGTCCAGCAGCCGTATTCGCACGCGCCGGTTCCGACCGGGGTCAGCCGTGATCTGTTACAGAAAATCGGCAGCACGCTCACCACCATCCCGGCGGGATTCAATCTGCATCCCACGCTCGAGAAGCGTTTCATCCCGCGCCGCGTGGAAGCGCTGGCCAACGGCGGCCCGATTGATTGGGCGTTCGCCGAGTCGCTGGCCTTCGGCTCGCTGTTGATGGAAGGGACGCCCGTCCGTCTATCAGGCCAGGATTGCCGTCGCGGAACTTTCTCCCAGCGCCATGCGGTTTTCTACGACTACGAAACGCGTGACCGCTACATCCCGCTCGAAAACCTCGATGCCGCGCAAGGGAAGTTCTGCGTGCACAACTCGTTTCTATCAGAATTCGCAGTGCTCGGCTTCGATTACGGATACTCGCTTTCCTATCCCACCATGCTGACCCTGTGGGAAGCCCAGTTCGGCGATTTCGCGAACGGCGCGCAGGTCATCATCGACCAGTTCATTTCCTCCGCAGAGTCCAAGTGGCAGACTCCGAGCGATCTCGTTCTGCTGCTGCCTCACGGCTACGAAGGCATGGGTCCGGAGCACTCCAGTGCCCGCCTTGAGCGCTTCCTCCAACTTTGTGCCGAGAAAAACATCATCGTGGGTAACTTCACCACACCGGCCCAGTATTTCCATGCGTTGCGCCGCCAGAAGCACCGAGATTTCCGCAAGCCGCTCATTCTGATGACCCCCAAGAGCCTGCTCGGGCGCCCCGAGGCCGTCTCCCAGGAAGCCGATTTCCTCGAAGGCACCTGCTTCCAGGAAATCCTGCCGGACACCCGAGTTTTCCCGGACCCTTCCAGCGTCAACCGCGTGATTTTCTGCAGTGGCAAGGTTTACTACGATCTCATGGCCAAGCGCGAGGAGGACAAGATCGAGAACGTTGCGATCATCCGCATCGAGCAGCTCTATCCGTTCCACCGTGAGATGGTCCAAGCGATTGTTAGCCAATATTCTAACGTATCCACCTTCGTCTGGTGCCAGGAAGAGCCTCTCAACATGGGGGCCTGGTCCTATATTTTCCCGCGTCTCGAACGGGCCGTCGGCACGAAGATCCGCTATGCTGGCCGGGGCACTGCTTCCAGTCCGGCCCCGGGCTCCAAGGCCATTCACTACCGCGAGCAAAAAGCTCTTCTCGTTCAAGCCTTCGAGGTCTAACATTATTTTCGCTTTTCTAACTCTCACCACGCCTCATCCATGTCACTCGACGTCAAAGTTCCCGCCGCCGGCGAATCCATCACCTCCGCCAATGTCGCCCGCTGGCACAAACAAAACGGCGACACCGTCGCCAAGGGGGAAATCCTTGTCACGCTGGAGACGGACAAGGTTTCTAACGAGCTTGAAGCGGCCGAGGCCGGCATCCTGGAAATCCTCGTCGGCGAAGGCGAGGAAGTATCCATCGGCACCGTGATCGCCCGCATTTCCGGTGGCGTGGCAGCACCCGTTTCTCCTGCTGCGGCGGCACCTGCGGTTGCGGCGGCCCCCGTGGCCGCTCCAACACCCGTGGCCGCTCCGACACCCGTGGCATCCGGCGGGTTGATCGAACTCAAGG
>JBBQDJ010000520.1:0-1748 GCA_038319595.1 Verrucomicrobiales bacterium | reverse complement strand
TTTCATGAGGCGCGTTGCCCTGTGGTGTCCGGACTTTCCTCACCTCCCGCTTGCGCGGAAACTGCGACCGTCCGGGGAGCGGCGGGCAGAACCTGTGGCCTGTGCCCCGGTTTTCCAATCAAAAACATCGAAAAAGCCACTGGCCTAGGCGCTACTGCGACGGAGCGATCTGGATGAAGAGCTTTTGTCCGCCACCGGGCGGCAGGGTGGCGGCGGGGAGGAGGATGGAGGTCGCGCTGGCCGGCCAGTTGGCGGCCTTGAAAACGCCGGCGTCGGACCAGGAGGTTAGATTGGACGAGAGACGGACTTGATAGCTGCGACCGGGGACGGTTTGGATGAGGGCGGTGGCTCCGGCCGCGCCGGGCGCGATGTTGAGGGTCTTCATCACGCTGGTGGCGTCGGTGGGATCAGTGCCGGCTTGGTATTCTGCGAGGTCGCTCATGCCGTCGCCATCGCTGTCGAGCCCGGCAGAGAGATCGGAGAGGTTGTTTGAAAAGGCGAGTTCCCAGGAATCCTTAAGACCGTCTCCGTCCTCGTCTTCCTTGCCGCCGAAGCCGAGCGTGATGGAAAAAAGGTATTCGCGGCGGAATCCCGCGCCACCTGAGTAGCGGAACGGAACCAGCGGGGCCTGACCGAGCTCCAACGTGGCGGCGCGGTCGTCCACGTCGTAGGCGTAAGTGATGAGATCGCCGCCGTCGCTGGTGTCGGGGCCATCGATGAAGCTCATCGCCCCGTTTTGGGTTCCGGGCGTGCCGTCGGGCCGGTTGTCGACAAATCCTGGGGCGATCGTTTCCCCTGGGGCGATTACGATGGTGGTAGAGGCTCCGGAGAAGGGCAGGTTATTTGCTCCCAGAACATAGTTTTCCTGCGGACTGCCGATGGCGAGGACGGTGAAATTTCCCGGGCTGTTGATGCGGACGACAAACGGGGTGAGAGGATCGGTCACCCGGCTGGCGTGGAAGCGGAAGCGGTCCACACTGACGGTTAGGGATTGGGCGGTGGTGTTGGTGAAGGATTCGGTGTGGTTGACGACGAAGTTGGAGGAAGCTCCGTCCACCAGTTTGAAGCCGGTCTGATCAAGGTTGTTACCGAGTCCGAGTGCGGCGACTGTGTAGCTGATAGAGAAATGATAGGTCCGCGCTTGGTCGGCGGCGGGTTCGGTTCCTGCGGCCGGAGCTTGGCCGATGGTGAGGCTGCCGGAGTCCGAATCCAACGGGCCACCCGCGTGCCAGACGGAGCCACCGCCAGCGCTCCATCGAACGACTTCTGCTCCGCTTCCACCGGAACCGTCAGCATTTGAGTCGATGAATCCAGGGGCGATGGTTTCGCCCGGCTGCAAGGTGATGCGGACGGGAGCATTGCTGAAAGCGGAGGAATATCCTCCAACAGCGTAATCCGCCCGGGCGTTGCCGATGGCCACGACGGTAAAATTGTTAGATGAATTAACGCGGACGATGAAGGGAGTGACCGGATCACCGACGCTGCCCGCATGGAAGGAAAAGCGATCCAACAGAAGCGTGACCGGGTTGGACTCGTGGTTGGTGAAGGTGGTGCTTTTCTGGATCACCAGATTACTATTCCATGGATCGCTGCTGGGCGCTCCAACAGGTCCGCCGACGGTGCCGAGCTCGCCACCGCCAAAGAAGCTTTGGGACTTGGTGCAGGAATCCGCGGTGAGCGAGAGGATCCAGTTCGCCACCCGGGAAACGGAGTTGTCGTCCGCCGGGCCGCGCGCGATGGGTGGCATG
>JBBQDJ010000519.1:0-1758 GCA_038319595.1 Verrucomicrobiales bacterium | reverse complement strand
ATGATGGATGGAAAGCCCATCGATGGTCCCGGCCCCGAGCGTGGCATTGTTTTTCAAAACTACTCGCTGCTGCCATGGCTCACTGTCATCGAAAACGTCCGCCTCGCCGTGGATCAGATTTTTCCGAATCTCTCAGCAAGCGAGCGCAAAGAATATGCAGCGAAATACGTGGACATGGTAAAACTCACCCCCGCCTCTAACAAATACCCGAAAGAGCTATCCGGCGGAATGCGCCAGCGCGTCTCTGTCGCCCGGACCCTCGCTGCTAACCCGCGCATCCTGTTGCTCGATGAACCACTCTCAGCGCTCGACGCCCTCACCCGCGCCACGCTCCAGGACGAAATTGTCGATATCTGGCAGAAAAACCGCACCACAGTGATCTGGATCACCAACGATCCTGACGAAGCGATCCTCGTCGCCGACCACGTCATCCCACTGCTTCCCGGGGCGAATGGCGCCACGCTGGGAACAGAAATCCCCATCGCCATTCCCCGCCCGCGCGACCGCCGGGAAGTTCTGAAAACTCTTGAGTTCAAGGACCTCAAGCTCCAACTCGTCAACACCCTGCTCGGCGCGAAAAAAGACAGCTCGCCGACTCTCGTCAAGAAGCTCGCCATCCCTGACATCCTGCCGGAAGACCTCGCCCACAAGCGCCCGTCCTCCCTCTTTAACCGCCCCGCGCCCCGCCGCCGCTCGCAGCTCGCGCGTGAGGAACTCAAAATCGAAGCCTCATGAGCACTGCACCCGTTCTCGAACTGTTCAAACTGACCAAGGCCTATCCGTCCGCGAAGGGCCCGGCCGTCATCGTGAAGGACTTCACCCTAAACTTCGCCGCCGGTGAATTCATCACTCTCATCGGCCACTCGGGTTGTGGTAAATCCACCGTGCTCTCGATGGTGGCCGGTCTAACCGATGTGACCGACGGCGCGATGATCCTCGCCGGGCGCGAAACCAACGAGGCCGGACCTGACCGTGGCGTCGTCTTCCAATCGCCCTGCCTCCTCCCCTGGATGACCGCGTTTGAAAATGTCATGCTCGGCGTGAATCAGGTCTATTTCACCGCTTCCAAACAGGAACGCCGCGAACTCGCCGAATACTATCTCTCCGTCGTCGGTCTCGGCAACGCGATGCACAAATATCCCGGCGATCTCTCACAAGGCATGTGCCAGCGTGTCGGCATCGCCCGCGCCTTCGCCCTCCAACCGAAGATGTTGCTGTTGGACGAACCTTTCGGCATGCTCGATTCCCTCACCAAGATGGAGCTCCAGGAAGTCCTGCTCGACCTGTGGCGGCGCAACAAGCTCACCACCCTCATGGTCACCCACGACGTGGACGAGGCGATCTTTCTATCAGACCGCGTGGTCATGATGACCGACGGCCCGGAAGCCGAGGTGGGTGACATCCTCACCATTCCCTTCGCCCGCCCCCGAATCCGGGCTGAGGTGATGGCGGACCCTCGCTATTTGGAAATCCGCAACCACCTGCTCACCTTCCTCAACGAGCGCTCGCACATCCGCCCAAGCCGGATTGCCGCGCTCAGATCCTGCGAGACGGAAACCGCCCCATCCCACGCCGCCCCGGCCGAAGGACTGCGGGCGCATTGACCCCACGACATCCTCGGCAGGTCTTGCAGTGCCCTCGGAAAACAGCCTTCCAGCCCGTTTCGGAGGCCGTGCTTCCAGCCTGACAAGGGTAGTAAATGCTCTCTAGCAGGCAGGATACCCACTACCCACCCGTGATATTCGAAGTCGGAAGGGA
>JBBQDJ010000518.1:0-1779 GCA_038319595.1 Verrucomicrobiales bacterium | reverse complement strand
CCAGCCTTCCAGCGAATCCGGCACCGCTTCGAATTTTCCATCTGCCAGCGCCTCTCGAATGAGATCAAAATTGTTTTCCGCCAATGCCTCCGGCAGCACCTCACCGTGGGTTCCGGTTAGAATCCAGTGGAGATAGGGATTGTCCGCAGGATCGAGTTCGACCAAAGCGTGGCGCGTGCGCTCGAGGATCCGGTCCGCCACGGAGCCTTCGACGTATTTGAAAAACTGCGGATCACGGCCCAGTGCTCCCATCACCGTGCGGGAGAAGAACAACTGGAAAATCCAGCGCCAGCGGCGGTTGTCCCACACCTCGTGGTAGAAGCGCGCGCGATCCTGCGGCGATCTCGCAACCAGCAAATCGAGCATCCGCTTCTTTGAATGCGCCAGCGGCAAAACCACGTTCCGGAACTTCGCGAAGTAGCGTTCGAACTTCCCAGCCGAGCCGATGCCGTTTTCCACCGATCCCGGCAACGTGTCCCAGAACTCTCGGGCGGTGGCTGGCATTTTTCCTCGGCAGGCCTGATAGAAGCGCATCCGTTCCGAAGACGGCCGTGAGCCTAACAATTTGAGGAACTCGCCGTGGTCCAGTGTCTGATAGGCCGCGCGGCGAAGTTCGATGCAGGCGATCTGTGCGGCGTTCATTTCCACCGCCGTCACCGAGGCCGCGCCGGCGGCGAGCAGGGCAAAGCTGTTATCGCCCGCCGATCCGATGCTCAGGCAGTGACGGCCGGCCGGTTTCAAGGCGGAGACCAGTAACTTCGAATCCTCCCAACACTGCGCGTAGCGGATGGCCGAGAAATCGGCGCGGTGTTGGATTTCGGAGCGACTCACGCGTCATTCTGGTAGGAACCGCGGCCTCCGGGCAAGACTTCAGCCCCAAATCCGGTCAAAGGTCCAATAGAGCCCTACCGCTCCGATCATCGCACTGGCGATTTTCCTGACGATTCCGAACGCCGGTTTTTTCATCATCCAGAATGTCGCTGCGAAAGCGGCGGCGAGCACGGTGACCTGCCCGAGCTCCACGCCGAGATTAAATCCGATCAGTGGCTTGATGACTTCGCCCTGGGGCAGCTCCAGCTCTTTCATGACTGACGCGAAGCCCATCCCGTGCAGCAATCCCAACCCGAACACGAGTGCGACCCGCCAAGGTTTCAGCTCCTTCACCCAGAGATTCTCGATCCCGACATAGGCGATGCTCAGGGCGATCATGGGCTCGACGACTTTTGAAGGCAGGGTGAAAACGCCGAGCACCACCATCGCCAGCGTGATCGAATGAGCTAGGGTGAAGGCACTTGTTTGCCAAAGCAGCGGCTTCCACTTCGGCTGGAGGAAGAACAAGCCGAGGATGAAACAGATGTGATCCAAGCCCAGCGGAAGAATGTGGGTGAAGCCTGCCTTGATCCACTCGATCAATGATGACCCTTTGCTGGCTTCCGCAATACCACTCGCGTTGATCGTCATCAGTTCCGCAGGTTTCGATTTGGGTGCGAGCCTCATGACCTTGCCTTCTTGGCCGGGAATGATCACCTGCAAGGCCAGCGGCTCGTCCTCGTCGTCCATCCACACCAGACCTAACGGACCCGTCGCGCCGGTTTCAAATTTCCCGTTCATGTCGATCCTAACGAGCGCGTTGCCGTCGGCGTTTTCCTTGAGGATTGGAAGATCGACCGTGTAGTCCGGGAAGTTGAACGCGGCCTTCAGTTTCTTTCCTGCGAGGGTCAGGGCGAAAGTTTCATCGAGAAAGGTCGCCGCGGTGTCGCGCATAGTTTGGTGATCGGC
>JBBQDJ010000517.1:0-1845 GCA_038319595.1 Verrucomicrobiales bacterium | reverse complement strand
TAACAAGCCTGCCGCAATGGAGGAGTTCCTACTCACGATCAAGCCGGAGGACGACGGCGGCAAGGTCCTGAAATTTCTAACCAACGCGTGGCCCAACGTCGAGGGCAAGATGGAAAAGTATTTCCCGCTCGCGCTGGCTTGTGCCGTGGTTTTCGACGACGAGGTCCGGATTCCGCACCCGGTCGGCGGCGCGTATGGCGAGAACGCGATGGTGGACCCGATGAAGCGCATGATGTGGTACATCGCTAAAAACGAGAAGGGCCAGTTGGCTGCGCCAGTCCATCACAGCAGCGCCCGTGATCTCGTCTGGGTCGTCTGTGCGCCGGTCTCCACCTCCGAGCTTGAGTGGTCGTTAGATAAAATGCACCTCAGCCAGAGCCACTGGGGCAACGCCTACGGCATGATCGAGTATCTGATGGAGCGCGCCGTCGAAGGGCTCAATCCCTACAAGGAATACTCGTTTGCGGAAATTCTCAAAGAAGGCGGAATCTGTGGCGACCAGTCCTATTTCTGCTCTAACACCGCCCGCGCCCAAGGCATCCCCGCGATGACCTTGAGCGGCGAGACCGATCTTGGCGGGCATGCCTGGGTCGGAATGAAAATCAATGCCGACGACTGGACCACGGGCATCGGACGGATCGGCGGTGTTTCCAAAGGCCAGACCGGAAACCCGCAAACCGGTAAAGCGATCACCGAGCAGGAGATCCAGTCGTGGAACGACCGGGCGCACAAGAGTGCCGTCACCACTCTCTCCACGGCCCGGCACCTCTGGCTTGCCGGATATTTCGAAGCCACGGGCAAGAAGGAGGAAAATACCGTCGCGGTTAGACTCGCGAACCAGATCGGGCCCTCGTTCACCGAGACCTGGGCGGCTTTGTATGCTTTGCTGCGCCAGCAGATGAAACTCACGGGCGAGCCTCCCAAGCCGAGCAATCTCGAGGATTGGAAGGCCTTCGCCAAATCGATGCGCCAAGAATTCAAAGACAACCCGCGGATGGCGCAACTCGCCGCCGCGGCAGAGGCCGAATACATTTTCCCCTACGGTGACGAGGGTGATGCCGAGAGATCGATGCTTCGCGAACGCCGTCGCATTGAGCGCGATTCCGGCGAACAAAAGGACCTCATCGCCGAGTCGCTGAAGCGCGAGGCGGAGCTGATCTCCAAGCGCGGTGACGCCACCGCGAAGCAGGACATCAGCCGTTTGTACGACAGCGCGCTGCGCAAATACGGCGGCAGCATCACCGGATTCAAAATGATGGCCGAGGACTACTTCGGATATTTCAGGAACGATCCGGAACTCGGGCGCAAAGCCGCGCGCGACATCGAACTCGCCTTCAAGCGCGTCATCGAAACTGGCACCACCGATTGGTTCCGAGCCAACGCGGAATCCTCCATCTACAAAATGATCTGCGGCTACTATCGCGCCGCCGGAGATCCCGCCCGCGCCGACATGCTGGAGAAACGCTACGAAGGCCTCATGAAACGCGCGAAACGCGGCGCGCTCTAGTCGAGCCGCATTTGATTCCTCAGCGGCTTGCCCAGCGGGCTGCGCGGAAAATCCGGGAGCACCCTCGCCTCCTTCAGCCTGCGGAATCCCGGAGCCCTCGCCGCATATTTCGACAGCACGGATGCGATGACCTCGGCGGCCACTGATTGATCGAAGACCGGCACCAGCGCGTGCTCCGATCGCGCATCCCGCAGCGCCACGACCGCGTACATTCCGGGCTGGAGTTTTCCTTCTGATAGTTCGGCCAGTTCGCGTTCGATCGCCTCCGGATCCACCAACTCTCCCAGGACTTTCACCAGGGTGTCCGCGCGGCCAAGCGGCGTAAGCCTATTGGATTC
>JBBQDJ010000516.1:0-1857 GCA_038319595.1 Verrucomicrobiales bacterium | reverse complement strand
GGTCGAAAGGAAATCCGACACGGATTGGTTACTCACCCTTGACGGCCCTGTCCCGGATTTCGAGCAGAACGACGTGATTGATAACATCACTTGGCAACCCAATATCACCGCCCGCAACAACGATGTCAGCGTGGATCCCGTGCGTGGATTTCTCCTGAGCACGCGCGGCAGGACCATCATTGAAAACAACACCTTCCACCGCTGCGCCATGGACGCCATTTTGATTTCGGGTGATGCCGCAGATTGGTTCGAGTCCAGCCCGGTCCGTGATGTGCTCATCCGAGGCAACACCTTCATCGGCTGCGGTATCTCGATCAACCCCCATACCCAATCCAGCAAGCCCGAGGAGCCTGTGCATGAAAATATCCGAATCATCGACAACAACTTCGACGCAGCGGGGGTATCCGCTAAGAACGTCAAAGGCCTCACCGTGACCGGCAACCGCTCCCCCGGCGGAACCATCGCCATCAAGCTCGATCCCTCCTGCACCGGGACCAAAGTCGGGAACAACGAGGCAAGGAGTGATTCAAAATGAAAGCGATTCACCAAATAGCAGGATTTACCGTGCCGAAAGACTAGACCCCGACTAGACTGTATAGAAAAGACATCCTGTAGCTCATCCCATTCCGATCCATGACTTTCAAAGATTTCTTCCTCGCTTTTCTGCTGGCGTCCGCCGCCATGCTCGCCACCAGTTGCGATCGTCCCGCATCCCAAGTGAAGTCCACTAAATCCGCCGCAGGTGCGACCGCGGAACCAGTGGCTCCCACTCCTGTCTCCCTGCCGCAGGAGGTCAGTTTCAACGAGCACATCCAGCCGATCCTCTCGGAATACTGCTACCATTGCCACGGCCCTGACTCTGGCACCCGCCAGCCGAAGGACGAACCCCTCCGGCTTGATCGTCCCGAGGAGGCCTTCAAAATTCGTGAAAATGGCAAGCCCGTCATCATCAAGGGTGATTCAGCAGCCTCCGAACTGATCAAGCGGATCCACAGCACCGACGAAGAGGAGGTCATGCCGCCGCCGGAGTCCCACAAGACCCTCGGCCCGCGTGAAATCGCACTGCTGGAAAAATGGATCCAGCAAGGCGCCAATTTCCAGCCCCACTGGTCGTTCGTCGCGCTCACCCGCCCGCCCGTGCCGCAGGCAGGCGCAGAGTCGACCAATCCCATCGACCATTTCATCGCCGAAAAACTTGAAGGTTCCGGACTGACCCAGAATCCGCCCGAGGATGCTCGCCGGTTTCATCGCCGTCTGTCCTTCGATCTAACGGGGCTACCGCCCTCGCCTGAATCCACCGATGCCTTCGTAACACGCTATGCGGCGGATGCCGACAAGGCCGTCTCCGAAGAAGCGAAGGCAATGATGGTCACCCCCGAGCACGCTGAGCACTTGACCCGGCATTGGCTCGATGCCGCCCGCTACGCTGACACCCACGGCATCCACATTGACAACTACCGCTCGATCTGGCCCTACCGCGACTGGGTGATCAATGCCTTCAAATCGAACATGCCCTGGGACCAGTTCACCGTCGAACAGATCGCCGGCGATCTCATGCCTAACCGGACGCTCGACCAACAGATCGCCACCGGCTTCAGCCGCTGCCTCGCCACCACTGGCGAGGGTGGAGCGATCGGTGAGGAATACGACGCGATCTATGCCAAGGACCGCGTCGATACTACTTCCGCGATTTGGCTCGGCCTAACAACCGGATGTGCTGCCTGTCATGATCACAAGTTCGACCCGATCTCGCAGAAAGATTTCTACTCGCTGACCGCATTTTTCCGCAACACGCCGATGAGCTCGCTGGATGGCAACAGCGCCGAACACCCGCCGAATGTTTTCGTGCCGCCAACC
>JBBQDJ010000515.1:0-1939 GCA_038319595.1 Verrucomicrobiales bacterium | reverse complement strand
TCGAAGAGCGAGATGAGTTTTTCCACGCCGTGGAGCTGGATGATGGCGCTTTCGAGGCGGGCGTTGCAGTCGGTGACGGTGCTGCGAATCTCGTCGGGTTCTTGCAGGCGCGGGTCGAGGATGTTCGGGCGTTCGAGGGTTTCGCAAACGCCGCGGACGGTGTCGGCGAAGGTTTTGAGCTCGGCGATTTCGTCCTCGGCGAGTTCTCGAAGGAGACGGAGCAGCGGGCGCAGGCCGGGAGAAACGAGCGCCCAGCGTTCGTGCAGGCCGAGTTGCTGGTCCTCGAGCCAGCGCGAGTCGCAGAGGCGGTTGAAAAACTGGCCGGCGCGCTGGCGGGCATCGCGGAGAGAGGCGCCCTCGTCATCATCGAGCACGATGTCCGGATGGGCGGCGAGGATTTCCCGGATGAGCGCGATCGCCTCGGCATGGGGAATCCGCCCGGCCTCACCCGCGACATCGGCGAGTCGTTCCGCGCAATCGACGTAAATCGCTGCCGACGGCCGGGTCAGCGGCCGGAAAAAATCCCGCGAAACTGAGGCGAGGAGTTTTTCACTGAGATGAGGTGGTGGCATCGGCGGGCCGCATCCTAGCCCCCCGGATGGTCGCGACCCAAGCGCGAAATAGGGCTATTGGGGAGCTGGTGATTTTCTCGAATCTAAGGATGGTGTTTGCTCTCTCAATGCTGTGATCGACCACAGGTAAGCAAGTCCCCCCGTTCTTATTCAGGCTATTCCTTCTCTTCAGTGCAGGGCATACCGAAATCGAAACCAATGAGTTTCGATTTCGGCAGTACCCGGCCGGATTTCGCGGTTGTCACGTTTGCGAATGGTTTTATTCTTGGACCAAGGCTCCGGTCTCAGTCCGGCCTCGGTCGCCGGTTGGGGGCGGATTCTGAGCTCATCAAAGAGATTTTGTTGCCCTTGGGCGCAATGATTACCGAAGCTGGCATGACTTCTGATGCATCCTGCATGGGTTGCGTGAAATGCGCCGCCCGCTTCGGTCGAAAATCCAAACTTAACCGCCTGTTTCAATGCCTGAAATCACCTTCACCGCCGAACTGCCGGACGGCAGCTTCCAGCCTTGTTACTCGCCATCCACCGTCGTGAAGAAATACTTCAAGACGGGGCAGGAGTTTCCTGCCAAGGAATTCATCCGACTCTCGCGCCTTGCTCTCACCGAGGCCTCGCAAAGGGTCCAAGAGAGTCGCGGGTTTTCCCATTCCGTCCCCTATTCGTCGCTTTCGGAAATCGAGCGTTGGGCGGGGGCTTTGCCGCCCGACACGCCGGTCACGATCTCCCACGTCAGCTAGCCGCACGAGTCGTCATGCCGTTCGCCGATCCCCAATACATTTCTGTGGTCATCATCGGCGGTGGCCAAGCCGGACTCTCCGCAAGCTACTGTCTCCGCAAGCGGGGTGTTGACGACCATGTCATTTTGGAAAAACACCGCATCGGCCACGCGTGGCGGTCCGAGCGCTGGGACTCATTCCGTCTGGTCACGCCGAACCACCAATGTCGTCTGCCGGGCCACCACTACGACGGCGAGGACCCGGATGGCTTCATGTCGAAGGACGAAATTGTCAGCTACATCGAGTGCTACGCGAAAAAGTTCCGCCCGCCGGTGCTTGAGGGGGTGACCGTCACCTCCGTCACCAAGCGCGAAGGCTATTTCCACATCACCACCGATCAGGGCACTTGGTTCTGCGACGATGTCATCGTGGCCGTCGGCGCCTTCCAAACTCCGTTTGTGCCACCGGGTGCCGGGCGCATTCCAGACGCCATCACCCAGATCCACTCGATCGATTACAAGCGACCCTCGCAGATTCCCGAGGGCGGGACGCTCATCGTCGGTTCCGGCCAGTCCGGGGTGCAAATCATGGAGGACCTCCATCTGGATGGTCGCGACGTCCACTTCTGCCTCGGCAACGCGGCGCGCTCGC
>JBBQDJ010000514.1:0-1954 GCA_038319595.1 Verrucomicrobiales bacterium | reverse complement strand
AAGGGTGTGGTGAGCAGTTCGTGGAAGCTGTGCACTACCCGGACGCTAGGATGATGGGTTGGTGGAGCGGGGGATAGCATGCGGGGGGATGATGCGCTGCTGGGTGAGGTGCCACGACACTTTTGTCGTGGTTGGCGATGCGGCGTGAAAGAGAGGTAAGGGTTGCTCGTTTCTTTCGCCGCACATCGACCAGGCGGACAGAAGTGTTCGCGCTCCTTACGCTTCCGCCGCTTGCTTGGCGATTTCCTTGAACGCCGGTCCGAGTTGGGCGTCTGTCCATTTTCCCTCGATACTAACCGCTCCTTGGTAGCCGGCTTCCTTGATCACGCGGAAATACGGGCGGAAGTCGTCGCCGGAGACGCCGGGGACGGAGCGGGATTGCTTCTCCGCGATCTCGACATGGGCGACGACGTCCATCGCGGCCTTGAGATCGGCGGGCGTGTCACCACCGCTGGCGATGTGATAGAGATCGGCAAGCATGCGGATGTTCGGATGATTCGCGGCGCGGATGAGGGCTGCGCCCTCGCCGATGTGGTTGATGAAATTGCACTCTTGGACGCGGAGTTGTTCGACGGTGACGGTAATGCCCTGGGCCTCGGCGAGCGGGCCTAGCAGTTTGAGCAGGGCGACGAATTGCTCGTTCGCTTTTTCCCGTGGCCAGCCGTCGGGGAGTTGCCGGGCACCGGCGCTGCCGAAAACGATGAACTTGCCGTTTGCCTTTTTCAAGCGGCGGAATGCGATGTCCGCCCATTTCAGGATGAGGTCGTGGTTCGCTTGCGGGCCGATGCAGTGAAGATTGGCCGGGCGGATGAAGCCGTTGCAGGCGAGGACGGGCAGCGGCGAGGCGGCGAGTTTTACGAGGTTTTTTTCGAAGGCTTCGTCTGGTTGATCCGGGACGAGGAAGTCACCGACCCCGAGAGTGAGAAACTCCGCGCCTGCCGCCTTGAGTTCCGTCGCCTTGTTCAGCGGTGCGGCAATGCCCATCGCGGAGAAGAGTTTTTTCTCCGTGGCGATTGGCTCGGCAGAGAGCTTCGGCAGCAAGGCGGATCCGATCAGGGTGATGCCGCTTGCGTGGAGGAAATTCCTGCGGGAGAGAGTATTTTTGATCATGAGAGGTAAGAGTTAGAGGTGGAACACTTTGCCGCCAGCCATGACTTCTTGGGTTTTCTCGTCGAAGGTGACCCGCTCGCCGGTGCGGACGGCGGCATTGGCCATGATGGTGGCGATCGAGTGCTGATAGCCGGCCTCGACTGGTGCGTTGGGCTGCTTGCGGGAACGCAGGCATTCGAGCCAATTCTTCATGTGGGCGGAGGTCAGTTCGTCCGCGCCCATGTTGGCGGCGGTCGGTGGCGGGCCAGAGCCTCCGAGGGTGAAGTCGGCGAGCAGGTTGGCTGGCAATTTCATGGCGGCGGCCTCTGTTTGGGTCAAGCCGCCGTTGGAGGTGACCTTGTTCGTGGCGAGGTTGAGTTCACCGCCGTTAGAATAATAGATTTCCTTGGTGCCGCCGGCGGAGTTGCTGAAGCGCGAGCTGAAATTCACCTGGAAGCCGGATGATGGATCATCGAGCGGTCCGTAGTCGAAAACGGCGGTGAGCGTGTCCCGGTTGGTGCGGCCGTCCTTCCACTGATAGATGCCTCCGTTCGCAGCGACCGAGCGGGGGTGGGGGAGTCCGGTGAACCAGTGGACGGTATCGATCTGATGGCTCATCCACTGACCGGGGATCCCTGATGAATAGGGCCAGAAAAGGCGGAATTCGAGGTATTTCCGCGGATCCCAGGGTTCGTCAGGACGGTTGCAGAGGAAGCGTTTCCAATCGGTGTCCTGCTCGCGGATGGCGGCGACCAGTTCAGGACGGCGCCAGCGTCCGGGTTGGTTCACATTCCACGTCATTTCGGAGGCGACGATGGGACCGAATTTTCCACTTTGGATGAAATCCCGGGCCGCCTGATAAGAC
>JBBQDJ010000513.1:0-2048 GCA_038319595.1 Verrucomicrobiales bacterium | reverse complement strand
CGAGGACGCGAATTGCTTGGTCCTTCCTCGTAGCTCGTCAGTCAGGCGCATCAATTTTTCAGCGTTTCAGTTTTCAGCGTTTCAGCATTTACCTCATCACGCTCCTTTGCCGATGACGAAGGCTTCGAATCCATGGGCCTTCAGCGCATCGAGCGGGAGGACTGCGCGACCGTCGAAGACGAAGGCCGGCTTGAGCATGAGGTCGTAAATCCGCGGCAGATCGAGCGTCCGGAACTCATCCCACTCGGTGAGGGTGGCAAGCGCATGAGCACCCGCGACGGCCGTGTAGGGATCGCTGCAAATTTCCAGGTTGGTGGCGATGAGTTCCGCGGAAACTCCGGCGGAGATGAGGTCCTGATGGATGGTCGAGGTTTCGACCTTTGGGTCGTAAATCGCAATGTGGGCACGCTCGCTGAGAAGGTCGCGGCAGATGTGGATGGCGGCGGATTCGCGGGTGTCGTTGGTATCCTTCTTGAATGCGAATCCAAGAATGGCGATGCGTTTGCCATTGACGGTATTATAGAGCGTGCGGACGATTTTTTCGACAAAGCGGCTCTTCTGCCAGTCATTCAAGTGCACCACCTGACGCCAATACTCCGCGACGTGGGGCAGGTTGAACGAATCGCAGAGGTAAACGAGATTGAGGAGGTCCTTTTGAAAGCAGGAACCGCCGAATCCGACGGAGGCTTTCAGGAACTTCGGCCCGATGCGGGAATCCATGCCGATGGCGCGTGCCACTTCATCGACATCCGCACCGGTCGCTTCGCACAGAGCGGAGATCGAGTTGATCGAGGAAATCCGTTGCGCAAGGAAGGCGTTGGCGACGAGTTTGGAAAGTTCGGAAGACCAGAGATTGGTGGTGAGGATCCGCTCGCGGGGAATCCAATGGGCATAGACCGAAGCCAACGCTTCGACGGCGGCGTTTCCTTCCGGGGTGGTTTCTCCGCCGATGAGGATTCTATCAGGATTCTCCATGTCCTGCACCGCGGTTCCTTCCGCGAGGAACTCGGGGTTGGATAGGACCTGGAAGGTGGCTCCGTTCGGTGAGTTTGCCGCGAGAATGGATTTGATCGCGGTCGCGGTTTTCACGGGGATCGTGCTTTTCTCGACGATGATCTTGTGACCCTCCGAAACCTCGGCGATGAGCCGGGCGGCGGACTCGATGTAGCGCAGGTCGGCGGCGCGGCCGGCACCAATTCCATAAGCCTTCGTCGGCGTACCGACGGAAACGAAGATCAAGTCCGCAGCGGCGATCGATGCGCGAATATCCGTAGTGAAATGCAGATTGCGGCCGATCGCGGAGGCGACCACCTCATCAAGCCCGGGTTCATAGACCGGTAGCGTGTCCGAGTTCCATGCGGCGATCCGCTTTTCGTTCATGTCTGCCACAGTCACTTGGATGTGAGGACATTTGGCAGCGATCATGGCCATGGTGGGGCCGCCGACGTAACCGGCGCCAAGGCAGCAGATGGAATTGATGGGCATTGGAATGTATGTTGATAGTGGATGGGGGTGAAGCAATCAATGACGCACGTGGTCACGGACAAGGTGATAGAGAAAAAGCGTGTTGTAGGTGAAATAGCGTTTGAACAAGCGGCGTGGTTCCATCGCTACCCGATAGGCCCATTCCAAGCCGAAGCGCTGGATGAACTTGGGAGCCTGCCGAACTTCTCCGGCGTGAAAGGCGAATGCCGCGCCGATGCCGAAATAGACGCCAGGGGGAAGCCGGTCCTTGTAACGGGCAATCCAGAGTTCCTGCTTCGGACAACCGAGGCCCACCCAGATGAGATTGGCTCCCGACGCGCGGATCTTTCCGGCGATGAGGTCGAACTCGCTTTCTGGCCACTCTTCGAATGGCGGTGAATGGGTCCCCGAAATGATGACACCGGGAAATCGGGTGGTGAAATTATTTGTTAGATCATCCAGCGTCTTCTGCTTCCCGCCCAGCAGGAAGTGTTTGAAATCGGCGGCCTTGCTGTCGGTTGCCCTGAGCGTTTCCAACATTAGTGTCGGCCCATAGACACGGTCGGTTAGCTTTTTGCCGGCAG
>JBBQDJ010000512.1:0-2116 GCA_038319595.1 Verrucomicrobiales bacterium | reverse complement strand
TTTCCGCTGACGATTGCAGGTACCAACGACCGTGCCGGATTCATCGAAGCACCACTGACTGGCCCTGCGAACATCGCTTCCAGCGCGATCACCGCACCGATCGCAATCCCGGCCGTGATGCCCTTTTCCTTCGCTCCGGTGGAGACAGAGAGGATGACCAGCATGAGGATGGCAGTGAGCACGATTTCGAGGATGAAACTCTGGGCCACGCTTCCGGTGGGCAAGGTGGTGCCCAGCGCGGGATGCGAAGGAAACAGGAGTTTCAGCAATCCACTGGCCGCAACCGCACCGCCTAACTGGGCCGCGATGTAGCCCGGGATATCTTTCGACGGAAACCGCCCCGCCGCCGCGAAGCCGATTGTGACCGCAGGATTCAAATGTGCGCCGCTGACATCACCGAAGGTGTGGATCATCGCCAGCACGACGAGGCCGAAGACGAGGGCGATGCCGGCATGACCGATGACTCCGCCACTGGTTTCGTTCACGACGATGGCACCGGTCCCAGTGAAGACGAGGGTGAAAGTGCCGAGGAATTCTGCGAGTAGACGTTTCATAAGAATTTCTAGCAGCAGTCGGTCGGTCCGCAGCAGGGAGCCTTGCTACCGATGGCGGGAAGACGAAGATCAGGAAGTCCGCAGAGTTCGGGGGCGAGGCACTCGGTGTGCTTGCGGGCGAGTTTGAGGACGACAGCCTCGTTGGTGAGTTCGTGGCCGGCGATGGTGTATTGGGAAATGACCTGATCTTCGTATTCGATCTCCACGGGAATGGTTTCATCCGGCAAATAGGTAGCGGCCTTGTTGAGGATAGCCGCCATTTTTCCGGTCTCGATTCGGTGATCGTAGTCCTCACCCACCCAGACCTGGAGTTGGCAGGTGATCGACTCGCGCAGCTTGCCGCCGCAATCGAGGAAGGTCTTCTGGACGCGGCCAACCTCGGTGACGTGGAAGGAGACGGGCACCGCGTTTCCTTCGGGCAGGGCGATGCGGAAAAAGCGGTCGGAGTGCGCGGTGAGCAGGGATTTGAGTTCGGAGAGATTCATGATTTCGAGAATTTTCTAACGAGAAGATTTTTAGGCCCAGGGCAGCAGCTGGTTTCCCGCCGGGCGAGACGCTGGATCAATCTCCTGGCATCGGCTGCTAGAATGGCCTCATCGGATTCGCCGAAAAATTTCGAGAGCGATTGAATGAGCTTCCGGTAGTCGGCGCGGATCTGGAAATAGGTCCATTTCTCGCATTTCTCGCTCTCCAGAAGTCCCGCCTTGCGGATGATCTGCACATGGCTGGACACCGACGACTGCGGCATTTCCAGGATGTCCGCCAACTCGCAAACGCACAGCGCGTCCGCCAGAACCAATCTCACGATCCGCCAACGGGTGGAATCCGCCACCGCCCGCGAAAATGTAACGATATCACTCATAACGAAAAATATCGTGACGAGTTTCTACGTTACGACAAGGGGAAAATCATCGGATTTTGGACATTCGCGGAAAGCCTACGCATCTGGCCACCGCGCCGCGCTCGAATTGCTTCTAAAGCGGATCACCCTCTTGCCAAGTTCGATGCTGGGCAGTTCGAGGAAGCGATAAAAAATCCAGGATCCCACCAGAACCGGAACCCAGGTCGCGACGCAGGCCAGCATCATCAGCAGCGGATGAAAATGCTGACCAGGAAAGAATTTCTCCACTATCCGTGGGACCAGCGTCACGACCGGAAAATGGAGTAGATAGATGCTGTAGCTCACGAGGCCGGCGAGACGCAGATGGTTCGCAATCCATTTCGGGACCTTCGACGTCCAAGTCATCCCCCCTTTGAGCAGGCGATCCATGATCGAAATGGTGGCGAGGGCTGCAAATACAAAGGCGAATGGCGCGAGCGGCCGAATATTCGCGGCAAGGATTGTCAGCACCGGGAACACCCAAACCGGAACCTTGGCAAACGGCAACTCACGCCGGTGCAGGAATGCATCCGCCGCCGCCGCGCCGACTGACCAACTGAACCAGTAGAACAGCGGTGAGCCGATGATCCAATAACTGCCGTGGGTCCCATGGAGTTCATAGTGGATCGCCACGTAGGCGCGCATCCCGATTTCCACGACTCCCAAGATCAGAAGCGTCTTC
>JBBQDJ010000511.1:0-2199 GCA_038319595.1 Verrucomicrobiales bacterium | reverse complement strand
CGTAATCCTCTTCGGCCGGAAACCCTCCCTTGCGGGAATCGAAATCGGGAAGGCCCTTCTTGATCCAGGCGGCCATTTCATCCACCGCGGTTTTAGGGGCTTTCGCAAGCAGGGCGTTCAGGTTGATTTTCGGCTTGCCGGTCACCGACGCGTCGAGGCCCTTGGCGAACGGGACCACGGGCTGTTCGTCGTAGGGCTGGACTTCGGATGTTAGATTCTCTTCGACGGCGAGGGCCTTGGGATCGACGAGATGACCGTCGGCACTGCGGGTGAGGGGCGGCACGATCCCTGCGACAGCGAGCGCGGAATCAGGGGAGATGAGCGCCCTGCGACCGTCGATGATGGTCTTGTCGAGGGCGGAATCATCCTTAGCTCCGGAGATCGCGGGATCGAGCGCATACAAAGCCACCTGGTCGAGAGGAGGTTCGGCATCCTTCCCGGCGGCATCCACTTTGGAGTCCTCGGCATTGAGGCCCGGAGCGGGAAATTTCGCGAATTTCGAAGTGTCGCCAGCTTTCCACCCATAGCGTTTGTGGGAACCACTGTCCTTGGTGTTTCCCGCAGATCCGGCATCCACGCGGCTTTGGAGATCCTCCACCCAGTAGGCGTATCTCGCCACGATTTTGCCCTTCGCGTCGGGAACTTGGATCCAGGCGAGTTTCGACGCATCATAGCGTGGCAGAAAGGTAAAATCCTTGGGATTGGTTCCGACGAGATCTGTGGGAACAGGGGGCGCAAGCGTGCTCCCAGCGGCGGCCGCGGGAGGAGCGGTCGCGGTGCTGAACAAGGGCAGATAGCGGTAGTTAGCGGTCGCCCCGGAACTCTTGCCGCGGGCCAGATAGAGGTAGGGAATCGGGTCTTTCTTCGTGCTGGTGTTAGGCGGCAGGGTGTTTTGCAGAATCAAAAACTCATCGTTGGCGGCCTCGGTTCCGAAAATTCCCTTCACCTCCTCCAGCCCGGCAAGGGCGGCGAGGGTGGCGCGCTGGCGGTCGACAAACGAGCGGGCGGTATTCCGCTCGATGCTGACGACCAGCAGGACGCCGATCGCAAGAATGAGCAAGGCCGAGACGACGACCAGGATGGACGGCAAGGTGAATCCCGCCGCCATTTTCGGACAGGACGGTGTTCTAGGGTTTCGCATGGTTTCCAAATCGAATGAGGGCTGCGTAAACTTCAAGATCCTTGTTGCGCTCGGCATTGGCGGGGCTGCCAACCGCTTTTGCGGAGCCGCCGGAACCATCCCAGTCCGACGCAAGCTTGAGTTTTCCAACGAGATTCCGACGGGCGACGACGAGCTTCATTTCCACACCTTCGGGGCTGGTCGTATCACTTTTCACCCAGTCGACCCAATTGCCGCCGGGGTCCAGCGTTTTGGGCCGGGCCTCGAAGGAAATCACGCCGAAGGCCACCGGCTCATCGAGGTCCGGCTGCTTGGCGAAAAGGCCTGCGACCTTGTCATCCCGCAGCGCCTGAAAAGTGTCTTTGCTCTCGCGGAAACCGCGCATCAGGCAGCGCATCTTCTTGGTACCGATGTCCAGATCCTTGATGTAATAATACACCGCACAAAGATCGCCGATCCGGCCGGCATCGCTCTGGGCCTGGTCGGGCTGCAGGCTGAGAAAGCCGATCTCATCAACCGGCCAAGACGAGGAGGATATTTCGAATTTCGAATCCTTCTGAAACTGGGCGGTGGAGAGGTCTGCCGAAAGTTGGGTGATCAAGGCCCGGGCCTCGCGCTCGGTGGCCACGGTGCCGCCTATCCTTTCATAACTATCACCGGAAGTCCCGAGCATGCTGGCTGCCAGCAACAGGATGATCGCACCGATGGCCATCGAGAAGAGCAACTCGACGAGCGAAAATCCGGGGCGTGTGCGGCGGATGACGGTCATGGGATGCGGGTGTAAAAATCCAGCTTCTGGCGTTTGGTCGCTGGCGAAGTGGACGGATATTCCAAAGTCACGAGGACACGCATCATCGGCGGCGTGGTGGCGGGAAGTTGGGGTGTCGCGCTGAGGGTGGCAATGAAACGGATGGGCTTGCCGGAAATTTCCTTCGCTCCTTTGTCATACAGCGCCTTGTCGATCTTGCCGACCGGCTTGCCATCGGCCGAAAATCCCAAGGCCCAGACGGTGCCAGTTTCCGGAAACACCTGACCGCTGGTGGTGGCCGTGAAATAACGGGGTTTTCCGTCACGGGAAG
>JBBQDJ010000510.1:0-2210 GCA_038319595.1 Verrucomicrobiales bacterium | reverse complement strand
CCCGGGTGCATCGATTCAGGAAATCAAAGGTGGCGAAGCAGTCGCCGGCGAAGGAGTCTGGATCGCTCCGTCCTTGGAAAAGGCGTCGGGCGAGCCTGTCCGAGTCACCATTTGGTTCGACCGGCAGTTCCTTGGCGATGGCAAGGCATACGACCGCCGGATCAAGGAGTTTTCGAACATCGGGCGCCGCGAACTGCGGACCCGGACCGTCGCGCTTCTGAAACAATTGAGTGATCGTTCCTACGCCGCCGCCAAGGGCTCCATCGATGAATTGTTGGGAAATGGCGAAATCCGCGACGTCGAACGCCATTGGATCGTCAATGGATTCAGCTGCACCACCACCCACCAAGGAGCCAAGTCACTCGCTCTAGTTCCTGGCGTGAAGAAGATCTTCGATACCTACGACCGGCTTCCACTTCCCAAGACGAATCTGCCGGTAAAAACGACCACCGTGCTGCCTGCCGCGCGGCCTAGCAAGCCACTCACGGAGAACCTGCCGTGGTATATCTCTTTGGTCCAAGCGGACCGGGTATGGAAGGAATACGGAATCACGGGAGAAGGCACGTTGAACATCATCAACGATACCAATTTCATTCTCAGTTCTGTGAATAGCACCTCGATCTATCAGAGCCCCGGTGAGATTCCGGGCAATGGTCTCGATGACGATGGCAACGGACTCATCGATGACACCTACGGCTACAATTTTCACCTCGGGAGCGCCATGCTCACCACCCAGGAGTTGGCCGGTGGAGATGATGACAAGAGCATCCTGCATGGAAACAACTGCGCGAACATCATCTGCGGCGCGGGAACGGAAAGCGGGACGCCGCAGTTTGGAATCGCACCGTTAGGTCGCTGGGCGGGAGTGGCCTCCGCGCCACAGATTCGGATCACCGGATTCATCGAGTCCGCGGTCGAGTGGGCCATCAATCATCAGGCCGATACCTACAACATGAGTTATTCCATCCCGAATCTAGGTGAGTTCCGGTCCCACTGGCGAAAGATTATGGAACAGGGTTCCTTCTGCGGCGTGTTTTTCGTCTCTGGCGCGGGAAACTACGGACTAACAGAAAAGGTGCCCACACAAATGCGCGTTCCCGAGGATATTCCCGGGGCAGTGTTTGCCTCGGGCGGCATCCGGAGGGATCTCTCTCGTTCACCGTTTTCCAGCAAGGGTCCTGTGGAGTGGATGACCGAACACTATCGGGAGGGACGCGTCGCCAAACCAGACGTCTGCGCGTTCAACACCGCCATCCCCTTGCTCCTGCCGGACGGTTCTGTCAGGCAGGACATGATCAATGGTAACTCCTATTCCGGTCCGATGGTGGCTGGCGTCATCGCACTTATGGTTTCCGCTGATCCAGATCTGCTGCCGTGGGACGCGAGGCAAATCATGCTGGCTACAGCAACGGATGTTGGACCCGCCGGAGTGGATGACGAAACTGGTCACGGATTGATCAACGCATACAAGGCTGTCGGTGAAGTTTTGCGCCGCAAAAAGGAGCGGGAGTCGAGGTAGCCGCTGGCTTTCTCCGCGGCCCATGCCCAACAGCATTCTTTACCATTATTCATCCTACATTGTCGCCCCATTTTAAACGACAGGTTGTGGCCGCTTCTGAGGTAGCAGTCTAGCTCTCATTGCAAATCTGCTGCACGCATGAAAATCGCCACCATTGCCATCTCGTTGCTGTTCGTTTTCGCCCAGTTGCTTCACGCCGATTCCGCCAAGCCTAACATCCTGCTCATCCTCGCCGACGACCTCGGCTGGTCGGACCTCGGCTGTTACGGCGGGGAAATCAAGACCCCGCACCTTGATGCCCTCGCGAAGGACGGCCTGCGATTTACCCAGTTCTACAACTCGGCCCGCTGCTCGCCGACGAGGGCAGCCATCCTCACCGGACTGAATCCCCACCAGGCCGGATTTCCCAATCTCGGCGGCAAGCTCCCAAAAAACGTCGTGACGATCCCCGAGGTGCTCAAGTCTGCCGGCTACCGCAGCTACATGGTCGGAAAGTGGCACCTCAACGAAAAGGACCCACCGACCCAGCACGGCTTCGATGAATTCTACGGCATGCTCGGCGGATACAACTCCTGCTGGCAGGAGCAGCCGTTCTACTCGCGATTGCCCGAAGGTCGTGAACGCCGCAGCTACACCTCGGCGAAGGACGGTGTGCCCGGCACGTTCTACTCCACCGATGCTTTCGCCGACT
>JBBQDJ010000509.1:0-2237 GCA_038319595.1 Verrucomicrobiales bacterium | reverse complement strand
CAGATCTTCGGTTCCGAAAACGAACTGCTAGGTAAAGGCAAGCAAAGCCTGCTCTTCGTCTCATCCAAGGACTATGCCCTCCTCGATATCCCCCCGGAGGTCTATCAGGCGTTCATCAAATATATCTGAGTTGAACGGCGTTCTGGCGAATCCACGCCGCAAAAAGCTGACCTCTCATGCAACAGTGCTGGCTCTCATTTCATGATGCATCCTGCGGATTCAGTCGATAGCGCAACAAGGAGCCGACGCCGCCGTGGGAATTGAGCAGCTCGTCTCCCTCACACACTTCGATGGCGATCTCCAGCGAAGTCGCCACCCGTACCAAATCCTCGCGAACGGCATGGGGTAGGTCCGCGGAGATTACCAACTCGGACGCAGCTCCGTATTGCATCGCTTGTCGGGTGGCTTCGATCCCCACGACAGCAAGACCACCGCGGCACACTTGCTCATGAAGTCGCTCTACAGTCCCGCGGGATTCGTTCTGCTCGACCTCGATAAAAGTCTCGATGGCATCTTCCAAAACGTCGGAGTAGTCATGTCCATTAGGAGCCCGCATGACGGTGTCCACCACCCGGGATTCGAGGTCTTTCGGCAAGGCTGCGCGCAAGGCGTTCACGTGCCGTAGATGGCCGGCAAGGATCAAATGGTTCAGTCCCCGTTTAGACATCAGGCTGCCGATGATCGTCACCTGGTCCTTGAGGAAACGGCGGTCATTCTCGCGGATCAACTGATGATAATGCTCACGCGTCCATTCGCGGCCGATCCGCTCGCGCATCTCCGGGCGGGTGGCAAGAATCTGCTCGCTAACGGCACCGAGCGTGATCTCGAAAATGCGCGAGCTTTCCTCGGTGCGGATCACCACCACAAAGCGATGGAACCGATCCTTCAACTGCACCAGCGGAAAGATGGCGGGGAGGGAACTCACGCTGAATTGTGTCTCAAGACGGGCGCTGAAGGGCATTACTAGCAACAACGGTGAGTCTCCGGACCGTACAAAAATCGCCAGGCTGCGGACGGATTCCGGCCAATCCTTTTTCAGGATCGTCAACACCTCCGTTCGCGCTGCATGGAAGGAATTTCGCTTGTGGGCTGGCGTGGCGATCACCGCCGCGGCACACCAGTGGGAAAACTTCGAACGCAGCGCATCCAGCGGAGAGTCAAGGTCGAGATGGACGCTTAACACCGGGTCCTCGTTTTCCGTGAGAGTGGCAAGTGTGGTGAGATGTTGGTGAAGGAGCTTAATATCCTGCAGTGAAGTTGGATTTTTTGAATTTGTTGTCATTCCATCGAACCTACCTGGATTCAAAGACATGGATAATGGAAACATTCGTCGGTTTTCCACTTACTTCCACGCCTTCAGGAAGTGGAGGAGTTTCGCCTGCTAACCAAGGCAGGATGACCCTCACCCACTGCACCTGCGCGGCGTCGCTCTCCGCAGCGGCAATCACTCACTTTTTTCGATCCTGCCCGACGCGATGCCTGCCGCGTGGACGTCTATCAAAAATGGAAGAATCTGGACTTTGAATCGGCAAATTCCTATTTCAAAGGAAAGAAAATTATGGTGAGGTATCGGCAAAAAGTAGTCTGATCCTTGTCTCACTCCCTGTTTCGCTAGGCCCCGGAAAATTCATGAAATACTCCCTCATCTTGTTCGCCCTGATGCTCGCGCCGCTGGCGGCACTCCATGCGGCGGATCCGCCCGCAAAGCAGCCCAACGTGCTGTTCATCGCCGTGGACGATCTCAATGATTGGATCGGCTGCCTCGGTGGGCATCCGCAGACCAAGACGCCTAACTTCGACCGGCTCGCGGCAAGCGGCGTCTTATTCAAGAATGCCTACTGTCCGGCCGCGTCTTGCAATCCGTCACGATCCGCCACTCTATCCGGCATCGCGCCGCAGCGCTCGGGTCTCTACACGAACCGACAGAAGTTGCGCGAGGTGATGCCGGATGCGGAGCTGCTCCCGAAATATTTTTCCCGCAACGGCTACTGGTCCGCCGGTTCCGGCAAGATCCTCCACTACATCATCGACCCGCAGTCGTGGGAGGAATACTTCCCCGAAAAGGCGAAGGACAATCCGTTTCCCCGCACCTTCGATCCTAAGCCCCGCCCCGTGAATTTGCCCCGTGCCGGCGAGTGGCAGTATGCAGAAACCGACTGGGCCGCGCTCGACGTCACCGATGAAGAATATGGCGGCGATTGGCTGGTGACGAGGTGGATTGGCGAACAACTCCAACG
>JBBQDJ010000508.1:0-2310 GCA_038319595.1 Verrucomicrobiales bacterium | reverse complement strand
GGAGTTCCGTTTGCCCCGGCGGGGATTGCAAGTCCGCTGAACAGGAACTGCGCGTCCGGGTTGTTGAGAATACCACGGGCAATCAGATTCCCGTTGATCGGCAGCGAGGAAACGGTGAGGCCGCGGGCGTTCACCTGGCTGCTGCCGCCGAAGATGATGCCGTTGGTGTTGATCAGATAGACTTGGCCGTCGGCCTTGATGTTGCCGAGAATCTGGGTGGGGTTTCCCGAGGGATCGTTGATCTTGTTGAAGGCGATCCATTTGCCGACATCCGCACCGCCTTTTGATTGGTCAAAAGTGACGGTGGTTTTCTTGCCGACGTTGAAAGTCTCCCAATTGAGGAGCGCTTGCTGGGCGGTTTGCTTGATGGTGACGGTGGTTCCGCCGTTTTTTTTAATTTCTTGGACCGGGAGCTTGGCACCGGTCCATTTCGTAGGATCGGTGGTGACGCTGGGGGAAACCTGGAGGCCGCCGGCACCGAGGCCGTTAGGGACGGCTGGCAGAGTGATGGCCGACTTGAGCGGGTTCTTGCCGAGATTATTGGCTCCGTTCTTGTGCGCAGTCTGACGGGCCGCCTGCTGCATCGCACGGATCGAAGCGAGGGTGCGGGTCGTGCGGGCGAGAGTATCCTTGGCGTTGGCACGGGCGGCGTCGGTAGCGCCGGGCGTACGGCTACCGGATCCGGCGCGACCTGGCTTGTTAGAGGCGGGGCTACCGCCGCGCAGGATGTCACCGGCCTGCGCGTCAAGGCCGCTGATGAGGACGGTGAAGCCGATGAAAACGGGCGCGCCGTATTTAAGTGGGCTACCGAAAATCGTGGGAGTGCGGAAGAGGAAGCGTTTGGCTTTCATGGAAGTGAAGAGGAGTGGATGGCCGGGTCCGGATCATCGGGATAGGATGCGGTGCCACTGATCCGCGATTTCCTGGCAATTGGATAGTGACGATTCCGCCACATTCAGTGCTTGGCCGCAGGAGCTTCGATCCGGCTGTCGAGGATCTTGTCCTTGTAGCCTTGGACGAGATTCTCGACCTTGACGCGGGTGGTGCCGATGAAGGGTTCGCGGGCCGCAAGGGCTTTGCCGAGCGAGTAGTTCTCGTAGCGGTCGAGGATTTCCAGGGAGGTGTTGAAGAGGGCAATATTCTTGCGCTGGAGATCGGCGATGTCGCGTTTGTGGACGATGACCTCGTCCGCGAGCCTGGCCCGCTCCGCCTCCTTGGTGCGGGCGATGGCGGCGGCTTTTTCGTAGCCGACTTTCCATTTTTCGAGGGCTTCCTCGTATTGCAGGATTTTATGGTCGCGTTCGGTGATTTTGCGGTTGAGACCGTCGGTGGCTTCGTCAGCGGCGGCTTTGTCGGTGAGAAGCTGTTTGTTGAGCTTGGCGTTGCCGATTCGGAGGGTTTTGGTTTCCTCCTCGAGGGTGGTGAACTTCTGCTCGGCGGCGATTTTCTCGGCTTGGGCGTTGGCGGTTTCGGTCTGGGCGGTGCGGACCTGGAGCATGACGGCGCGGAGTTGCTCGCGCAGCTTGACGGTGGGGTCGGGAGCCTCTTCGGCGGCGTGGGCTGATAGAAAAGTGATGAGAAGAAAGATGGCAGGGAGCGATACGCTCCCGCAACGGACTGGGGCGAGGTGCCCCAGCCACGTGGAGGGGGTGGCGTTGAAAGTGGATTTCATCATAATGTTAGAACGTGGCGTTGATGTCGAATTCGAGGATGTCGGTACTGAGGGGCGGGCCGGAGACCTCGTCAGAGGACATCCATTGTAAGCCAAGGCGAACGGCGGGCGATACGGCCATGACGCCGCGCAGGGTGAAGCCCTCGACGTTGGTGCCGCCGCCACCGAAGTCGGAGTCGGTGAAGGCATCGACCACGGCGTCGCTCTCGACGTAGCGGTAGCCGAAGCCGGCCTGCCAGTCGCCGAAGGTTTCCAAGGCGGGTTTGCCGACTTGGAAGGTGAGGCTCCAGGCGGTATCACCGCCCTCAAAGGCGCCGATGGAATTGCCGTTCGCGGCACCGCGATTGTTGACGGCCTTGGAATTAATTTCAGAGCTGTCGAAGGCGACATTCTGGGTGATTTCACCTAACAGCGAGAGTCGGACGGGTTCGAAATGATCGTATTCGAGCTTGCCGGTGAGGGTGAGGTTGCGGAACTCGGAGGCGAGGCCGTAGTATTGGTATTGGTATTTGTTGCCGAAGTCGTTAGCGGCGGTGGTGTTGTCGATGTTGCGCAGCGCCATGTAGGTGTTCCCCCGCTGGGCGAAGGACGGCCGGGTGGTGTCGGTGTTGCCGGCATCATTGGAATTGAGGGGAATG
>JBBQDJ010000507.1:0-2329 GCA_038319595.1 Verrucomicrobiales bacterium | reverse complement strand
GGAGCAAACACGGGTTTTTGAGGACTGACAATCCCTCAATCATTTCCGCAGTCACATAGTAAACACCTAGCCGCGATTTTTCGGGTCGCAATCTTTTTCTTCGCCGCCTTTTCAAGAGGCACAAGACAAACGAAAGCCACTCAGGCCGCTTCCGGGTGTAGGATGCGGCCAAGCTGACACGGCCCCAATCTGAAATCCCGGCTCGCCAACCCAACACTTTGAGGTATCATCACCACCATGTCCGAGAGCGCTGTTGCCTACGAAAAGATCAAAGACGATGCGCTGCATCTTCCCTTGGAGGACCGATCGCGCCTTGCATCGCGCCTCCTTGAAAGTCTCGACGATGGCGATGAGATCAGCTCGGAATGGCTGGATGAAATTCGGCGCCGGGTCGAAGAGATCAAGAACGGCACGGCAAAAATGGTTTCTCACGAGGAGGTCATGTCCAATGTCCGGGAAAGGCTTGCAAGAAGTCGTGAAGAGCGTGCCGTTAGAGCGTCATGATGTTGATCTGGGATCACGATGCGGAGAATGAATTCTCCGATGCCGCGTATTACTACGATCAGCAGGACGAAGGTGTTGGCGATCATTTTGCCGGGCAGATAGAAGCCGCAGTTGCTCGCATCCTGAGTAATCCATTCGTGGGAAGGTGCTTTGATGGTGAGTGCCGAAAGGTCAAAGCGGACCGGTTTCCATACCTGATTATTTATCTGGTGGACGACGGTAGAGTTCAAATCGTCTCCGTGATGCACACCAGCCGCCGTCCAGAATACTGGAAATCCCGTTTAAAAAATCTCTGAAATCAGGGAGATGTTCCGCCTTTGCCGTTGCGGATGGCCGGAGCAAGCGACAAACTCGCGCCATGCCCGGCATTACTCTCCGAGATTCCATCCTCGACGCCCTCCGCTCCGCCAATGGCAACCCGCTTTCTAAATCTCAGATTTCGCGTGGTCTCAAGCTCCCCGGCTCCCGCATCACCGAGTTGAAGACGACCCTCGAGACGATGGTCAAGGAAGGCGCCATCGTTGGGGGAGCCAAGAACACCTTCCTTCTTCCCAGCGCGCCGAAGAACCAGCTCACCGGCACGCTGAAATTCCACCCCAAGGGCCACGCGTTCTTCTTCCCCGAGATCACCGACGAGCACAACATCGCGTCCGGCATCGACTTCACGCTCCACTCCCGCATTTACATCGACCGCCGCAACGTCGGCACCTCGCTCGATGGTGACCGCGTGGCCGTCTCCATCATTAAACAGATCGCTCGCCCCTTCCGCACCCGCAGCGAATCCACGCCGGAAGGCCCGGAGGAAATCAAGGGTAAGGTCGATCAGGTCCTCGCCCGCCGCTCAGGCAAACTGGTCGGTGTCTATCGGAAAAAAGGTAACTTCGGCTGGATCGACTGCGATGACAAGGCGGTCGAGGGCCGCGTCGATGTCGTCGGCGACACCACCGCGATGCCGGGGCAACTCGTTGTCGTCGATCTGGAGGAATGGCTCAACCGGAACACCGATCCGCGCGGTCGCATCATCGAAGTGTTAGGCTGGCCCGGCGATCCGGGCGTGGACATCATTTCCGTGATCCACCGCTTCGGCCTGCGGACCTCGTTTCCCGATGAAGTTCTCGCCGAGGCCCGCGCGGTGCCCGAGGAACCGGAAGCTTCCGAAATCGCCCGCCGCAAGGACTGGCGTGACAAGCTCGTCATCACCATCGACCCCGCCGATGCAAAGGACCACGATGACGCGATCTGGTGTGAGAAGACAAAAACCGGCTGGACGCTCGCTGTTCACATCGCGGACGTTTCACATTATATCAAGCCCGGCAGTCCGATGGACAAGGAAGCCATCGAGCGTGGAAATTCCACCTATCTGGTAGATCGCGTCCTGCCAATGCTACCCACCGAGTTGTCTAATGGCATCTGCTCGCTCAAGCCGGATGTGGATCGTCTAACGAAGTGCGCGCTGATGGAAATTTCCCACGAGGGAGTCATCTTCAAGGCGAAGTTCATCGACGCTGTGATCCACAGCCGCGCCAAGCTATCTTACGAACAGGCACAAACCATTCTCGACGGCAAGCCCGCGCCGGAAGGATCCGATCCCAAACTCGTCGGCATGGTCAAGGAAGGCTGGAGCCTCGCCTCCACGCTGCGCCGTCGGCGTTTCGAAAACGGAGCGCTCGATCTGGAAATGCCGGAAATCAAAATCCGTCTCGATGATCAAGGCCGCGCGTCCGTCGCTGAGCCCGTCATCCACACCGAGAGTCACCAGCTCGTCGAGGAATGCATGCTCGCGGCGAATGAAGCGGTTGCGAAAATCCTGCGGGAGCGGATGAAA
>JBBQDJ010000506.1:0-2361 GCA_038319595.1 Verrucomicrobiales bacterium | reverse complement strand
GCAGGTGGTGCGTTCGTTGCGGGACATGAGGGGAAGAAGATGAAAAATCTAGCAGTGCAGGAAGAATTGATTGTTGGCGTTCAAATGCGGATGGTGGAGTAGCCATTATCGCAGTGGCTGTGCCAGAACCTTAATTTTAGGATAAACGTCTTATAATCAATGTTTTGAAAGATGTTTAGGCCTTGAGCCGAGGTCGTAAAGATCAATCCACGTTGATGATATAGTCTCATTTTATTGAAGATTTCTGGATTTCAGGAATTGGTTGATTGCTTGGGGCGTGATGCCGAGGAGTCGGGCGGCGCGAGCTTGCACGTCGCCGCTGAGTTCCATGGCGCGCTGGATGAGGTGAAGTTTGATCTCATCCAGGAACTCGTTGACTTTGAAGCCGTCGGAGGGATCGGGTAGCGCTGACATCGGGTCGGTGCGAAGTGGGGCCTCGAAACGCAAGTCATCTGGCTGGATCAACTTGGCTGATGCGAGCATGGCCGATTGCTGGATGACGCGACGGAGTTCGCGGACATTGCCAGGCCACGGATAGCGGATGAGCTCGTTAATGGCAGCAGGTGACAGGCGCTTCTGGTGTTGGTGTCGGGCGTTCCACGCGGTGAGCAGGTGCGTTGAAAGGATGGGAATATCGACCTTCCGCGATCGGAGCGGGGGAATCGCGATACTGGAACCGAAACGCTGATAAAGGTCCTCCCGAAAGGAGCCGGCGGCGACCATTTCCCGGAGGTTGCGGTGAGTGGCGGCGATGACACGAACATTTACCTTCACCGGTTTGTTTGAACCCACGGGCTCAATTTCTCCCTGATCGAGTGCGCGAAGCAGCTTCGCCTGGGCGGGTAGCGGTAGCTCGCCGATCTCGTCGAGGAACAGGATTCCCCGGTCGGCAGCCTTGAATTTCCCCTCGTGGTCGCTGGCGGCACCGGTGAAGGAGCCTTTTTTGTGACCGAACAGTTGGCTCTCTACCAAATTCTCGGGAATGCTGCTACAATTCACGGTCACCATCGGGCATCTTGATCGTGGGCCGAGATGGTGAAGAAACTGGGCAAAGTATTCCTTCCCGCTGCCGGTCTCGCCCAAGAGCAGGACATGGAAGTCGTCGTATTGCGAATAAACGAAGGCCTCGCGCAGTGCTTTGATGAACGCCGGATCTTCGCCGACAATGCCGAGGTCGCGGCAGGCAGAAGCGATCGAGAAATCGTCATCTTCATCAGGCTCCGGTCCATTCAGTGGTCGGGTGATCGTTGGAAAGTCCTTCTGGTGGATATCGATTTCCTTCACCGGGCTGCGGCCTTCTGGCACGAATTCCGGTGGAGATGATTGGAGAATGGTTGCGGGGATTTCCCCGCTGGCCGCAAGCAAGAGCCAGCACGCGTGCATGTGCGGTGTGCCAGACGAAACCGAAATCGAGTATTGCGCGTCAGGGTGCGTGGCGTTGAGGGTTTTGAAATGGCCCCGCAGTTGCCGGAGGATCCCCAAGTAGTTCGTAGGGTCTTTCAGCGGAACCTCTAGGATCTCCACCTTCACGCCGGGATGCCGCTCCAAGACAGCCGTCGCGGTTTTCTCGCTGATTTCGGCAGCCTTTGGGGTGCTGAAGAGGTAAACCCGATCAAACGGACGTTCTGCGACAACCGTCAAAATCGGTCCCGCGCGCATCTCTCCGGTCGAAGAAGACTGGGCGAAGGGATCGTGGAAACCGGTGAATGTGAGTAGAATTTTCAAAGTGTCTCCCAAATCAAGGCACTTTGATTCGAGCATCAACTGCGGTTGGCAGCAACTAACAAAATCGGCATTCTGCGCCTGCTTTTCACTATGCTCGACACAAGGCAGTGCGGAGACTTGGGGATTTTTCAGAAGCTTCTGGATTCGGTCCACGATGGGCTACCCAGCGCTTCACCCAGGGAGAGTGGCCGATGCCAAGCGTTGTGGCAATCCATTCGTTGTTTGCCAAGCGAGGCATTCCTAACGGAATTCTCGGATACAGTGATTACGAATAAGGTGCTACGAGTACGGAAAAACACGGGTGCCTTGCGGCACCCGTGTGGGGAAGTTGGATCAAATCATGATCCGGTGAACCATGCTTCAGCCGTTCTTGTGTTTCTTATTGCGATTCCCGCCTTCCTCATCTGGGGTCTCGTCGGTCGCTGGGGCTGATTTGCCTTTCTTGCGGGATTCGCCGGTAGGTGCCGGTGGATCGTTGGATTTCCGGGACTCCTGGGCTACGGGCTGGGCCTGCTGTTTGCGCTTGGGAGCTTCGGCTTGGCCGCTTGTTTTCTCCCGGTTCTTGCGGGTAGGAGCGGTTTCGGACTGGCTACGTTGTTCAGGAGCCTTGGCCTTGCGTTCCGGTTCCGACTTCCG
>JBBQDJ010000505.1:0-2405 GCA_038319595.1 Verrucomicrobiales bacterium | reverse complement strand
GAATCCTTCTGCGTCCGGCGGGACCGCACGAACACGCCGCTGCAGGCACTGGTCTTGCTCAACGATCCGCAGTTTATCGAGGCCTCGCGGGAGCTCGCTTCACGGGCGATGAAGGATCAGTCGGATTTCACTGCCCGGTTGGACTTCATCACGGAACGTCTCGTCGGCAGGAGATTCTCGGAAGCCGAGCAGACGATCGTTAGAAAATCCTTCGATAAGGCGCTGGTGAATTTCAAAGCCAACCCCGACGAGGCCATCAAGCTCGTCACCACCGGGGCCACTCCGCCGGGCAACGAACTGGAAATGTCCGAACTCGCTGCCTGGACCGTGACCGCCAGCCAGATCCTCAACCTCGATGAAACCATCACCCGCTGAGCCGCAATGAACCCACTGGAACTCCACAACGCCGCCTACAGCCGCCGCCATTTCTTCCGGAAATCCGGCACCGGCCTCGGGATGGCGGCACTCGCATCCCTCCTCGGCCAACGAGGGGTTTCCGCCGCCGAGAGGATGGCCGGGATCAACACGATGCTGCCGCAGATCGCCCCCAAGGCGAAGCGGGCGATTTACATTTCGCTCATCGGCGCGCCTTCGCAGATCGACCTTTTCGATTACAAGCCGGAACTGGCCAAGCGCTTCAAGGAGGATTTGAATGGCTATCTGAAAGCACAGGGTCAGCGTCTAACCGGGATGACCTCGGGCCAGGCGACGTTTCCGCTCGCGCCGTCCATTTTCAAATTCGCACAACACGGCCAAACCGGCACCTGGATCAGTGAACTTTTGCCATGGACGGCGAAAATGACCGATGACATCTGCGTCATCAAGTCGATGCACACCGACGCCATCAACCACGAACCGGCGAACCAACTCGTTTACACCGGCTCGATGCAATCGGGCAAGGCATCGCTCGGCTCATGGCTTTCCTACGGCCTCGGCTCGATGAACGAGGAACTGCCGTCCTTCGTCGTGCTGCATGCCACACACAGCTCGCCGTTTTCTAACGTGCAGGCGATTTCCTCCCGTCTCTGGGGTTCCGGTTACCTGCCCGGCAAGTATGCGGGCGTTGCGCTCCGCTCGCTCGGTGATCCCGTTCTGTTCCTCAAGGACACCGCCGGAATCTCGCGGGAAACGCGCCGCAACATGCTCGACGGCATGAACGAACTGAACGCCCGATCCTTCGCGGCCATCGGCGATCCGGAGATTGAGAACCGGATGCAGCAATACGAGATGGCATTCCGCATGCAGGCCTCGGTGCCCGAGTTGACTGATCTATCAGGTGAGTCCGAAGCTGTCTATCGACTCTATGGCGACGAAAGCAAGACCCGCGGCACCTTCGCCAATTCCGCGATCATGGCGCGGCGGCTCTTGGAACGCGGCGTGCGCTTCGTCCAGATTTTTCATCGCGGTTGGGACCAGCATGGCAATCTCCCACGCGACCTCGCTTCGCAGTGCAAGGACGTGGACCAAGGTGGCTACGGCCTCATCCAGGATCTCAAACAGCGCGGCATGCTCGAGGATACCCTCGTCATCTGGGGCGGTGAGTTCGGCCGCACCGTTTACAGCCAAGGCAAGTTGACCGAGACCGATTACGGCCGCGACCACCACCCGCGCTGTTTCTCGCTGTGGCTGGCTGGAGGCGGCATCAAGGGCGGCCAAGTGCATGGGGAAACCGATGAGATGTCCTACAACATCGTCAAGGATCCGGTCCACATTCGCGATCTTCACGCAACCCTTCTTCACGCGCTCGGCCTCGAACACGAGCGGATGAGTTTCAAATTCCAAGGACTCGACCAGCGCCTCACTGGTGTCGAACCCGCCAAGGTGGTGAAAGAGCTTTTCGCCTGACGCGCACCAACCCCGAATGGCTGATGCCATTGATTGAAGCTATCTGGCGCAGCGTGCTTGAAAATAAGGGGAATGGATCTCCGGTCCATTCTCTTCGGCCATGTGATGAGGACAGAAGCGACCGGAGATCCATTCCACTCAGGGACGGCGGTTTTCTCCAAGTCATATCAATTTTGGAAACCGGTCTGATCCCATTGGGTGGACTTATCAGCAAGGCTTCATTGCACTGCCGCGCCTCATGAAATGCAGTTTTCCACGGATTGAGCGGTAGCTCATTCCATGGCCACAAGGAGCGGCGATCTCCTGAATCACCGTGCTCATGGTAAGCCAATGAGAAGAGCTATCGCGCGCCATTGGCCTACCATGAGCGGTGCGGTTCGGAGACCGCGCCTCCTTGGAACGAATGTCACTCCAAGTCCTTGACCACCGAGATCGATCATTTTCCAAAAATCGCCATGCGCGGGAGATATGCTTGTGCTCGATTGCTGGGACTTACACAGAGAAGGGTATGGAAGACGATGAAGCTTTCTTTTTTCCCTTTTTTCCTAGACAACGCGTAG
>JBBQDJ010000504.1:0-2469 GCA_038319595.1 Verrucomicrobiales bacterium | reverse complement strand
GGATCTTGCGGCAGCGCTGGAACAATCCGAAAGGATCTGGCAGTAACAGCCGCAGGTCGTCGAAACGGATGATCCCGCGCCTCAGCGGGGTGAGCTCCACCGTCACACGCATTTCCAGGCCTTGATGGAGGTCGAGGTCCTCGCGGGAGATGCCACCGGAGAACAAGCGGTTTCCCGCGAGCAGCCATTCCCAGCGGAAATAGGCGAAACGTCTGTCGAATGCGTTCCGCTCCTCTTCGCCGGGCTCTCTAAGTAGGGTGAAATCCTCAACACTCGGCCGCGGATCCGGGGTGGTATCCGCGATCCACGCGCGGGTAAGCCGTCGGCGACCTAGGTTCCTAACAATCACCTGATAGCGAAGCGGTTCACCGGCCGTTCCGAAGCGGGGCAGATCCCGCCGGGCCTCGATGGATGCCCGCCGCGACATCGCCCATGGGATGGCGATCAGGATCATTCCGAAGCTCAGCGCAAACAACTGATAGACTGGTGTTCTGTTTTGTCCGACACTCAGGCAGGTGGCCAGGATGAAGACCAGGCCGAGGCCGATTCCCGCCGGCCTGAGGCGTCGGCTCAGGAAATGCTGGATGCCGGCCCCTTTGAAATAGATCCCGTGGAGCCTTTTTTCCAACCGATGCTGACGCCCGGATGCTGGCAGGCTGACAGTGGTGGGAATTCCGGTGTTCATGATCTCTAGAAGCTAGACTGGAACTGGAATCTGTTCAATCAGTTCGGCAACGATTTGGCGTGCGTTCGCCCCCGAATATTTCGCCTCGGGTGCGAGCACCATCCGATGGGCAATGACATCGGCGGCGACCGATTGAATCAACTCGGGTGAGACAAAGTCGATGCCCTGAAAAACTGCCAGTGCCTGCGAAACCTTCATGAGCGCGAGTGAAGCCCGCGGGCTGGCGGCAAGTTGGACCGAAGGGTTTCCACGAGTGGCTCCGACGAGAGCGACGACATAGTGGCGAAGTTCGTCGCTGAAGCGCACTCTTTTCGCTGCCGCCATCAGTTCGAGGATTTCCTCACGCGTCGCGACCGACTCTAACAAATCGACTGGATGATTCTCGGTCTGGTCCGCGAGAATGGCGGCTTCTTCGGCGGCACTCACATAACCGAGGGAGCACTGCATCGAGAACCGGTCCATCTGCGCCTCCGGCAGGGGATAGGTGCCGCGGAACTCGACCGGGTTCTGGGTGGCGATGACGAAAAACAGGCCGTCGAGATCATAGCGCTTGCCCTCGATGGTTGCCTGCCGCTCGCCCATGGCTTCGAGAAGTGCGCTTTGGGTCCGTGGCGACGCACGGTTGATTTCATCGGCTAACAGAATGTCAGTGAATACCGGACCCGGGTGGAATTTAAATTCCTGCGAGCGTGGATCGAGGATGGAAACACCGAGGATGTCGGAGGGCAGAAGGTCGGGGGTGAATTGCACCCGTTTGAACATGGCTCCTCCCACGGCCTTGGCGATCGCCTTGGCGAGGGTTGTTTTTCCGGTTCCCGGGAAATCTTCCAGCAGGACATGGCCGCCGGAAATCATGCAGGAGAGGACTCGCCGAACCACCTCCGGTTGGCCGCGCACGACAGAACAGACAGCGGCTTCGAGGCGGGAGGCGGTTTCGTGAACACTCATGGTTGATTGAGGGATTTCAACGCGTGGGCGCTGGATCGTCGAGGCTTTCCCTCGCACCTCAAGAAAACCGCCTAGCCGCCGTTCCTCCAATCCTTTTTCGTCAGGTGGCAGGAAATCAAAGGCCGTGTGCGAGTTTTCTCACCAGCGCCGGCCCCTGATAGACAAAGGAAGTGTAAATTTGCACCAGGCTCGCCCCCGCCCTGAGCTTGGCTTTGGCGTCCTCGAGACTGGAAATGCCACCCACGCCGATGATGGGAATACGCGATCCGAGATGGCTTGCGAACTGTTCCAAGGCGGCCGTACTTTTTTCAAAAACCGGCCTGCCGGAGAGCCCACCGGCCTCCGCCGCCCGTGGATGGCCAGCCACACGATCACGGTCCAAAGTGGTGTTAGTCGCGATCAGTCCGTCCAATCCGCCGTCGAGAAAGACGCGGGAAAGATCGCGGATGTGGGTCTCGTCCAGATCCGGAGCGACCTTGAACAAGAGTGGGACCTGTTTGCCGTGCTCTGCTGCGAGCTTCAGTTGCTCCCTTTTTAACCTGTCAAGCAAGCGGGCGCTCGCCTCGGCTCCTTGCAGATCCCGCAGGCCGGGAGTGTTAGGTGACGAGAGATTGACCGCCACGTAGTCGGCCACCTCGTAGGCCTTGCGCAAGCATTCCAGGTAATCGTCCGCGGCGTTTTCGTTCGGCGTATCCTTGTTCTTGCCGATGTTGAATCCAATGATCCCCCCGAAGGATTTCGTCGCACGGACATTCTCCACCCCCGCGTCGATTCCCGGGTTGTTGAAGCCCATGCGGTTGATGATCGCTTCTTGGTCGATGAGCCGGAACAAGCGA
>JBBQDJ010000503.1:0-2491 GCA_038319595.1 Verrucomicrobiales bacterium | reverse complement strand
GGCTTGAACCGGGCACTCGGTGACGATGAGACCGGCAACAGCGGCCGTGAGGATTTCACCTACCGCCGCGAGGCTTGGGAGTTTCTGTTCTCCGGTGGTGGCTTGTTCAATCACCTCGACTTCTCCTACACCACCACGCGCGAGGGCGGTATCGCCCCGCAGGCTGCACCCGGCGGCGGCGGTCCGGCGATCCGTCATCAGTTAGGAATCCTGCGTTGGTTCATCGAAGAAATGCCGCTCGTGAGTCTTGCACCGCAGCCGGGCTTCATCGCCAGCGGGGTTCCTTCGGGTGGCGGTGCCCAAGTCCTCGGGGTTCCAGGGACGGCCTATGGACTCTATCTGCGTGGCGGCACCCAGGCCAACCTAGTCGTCAACCTCCCGGCCGGCACCTGGCGAGGCCAGTGGATCGACACGCGCTCCGGCCTGGTCGCCAGTAGCGTGGCGGAGTTCGACCACGCGGGAGGCCAGCGGACTCTGGCGTCACCAACCTACACCGAAGATATTGCCCTCCGCCTATCGGGAGGGGCTCTACCGCCCCCCGTGGTGGAGCTGACGGCCCCTGCCTACAGCAGCATCATCTCGTCAGCGGGCGGAAGCACCACCCTGACGGCTACTGCATCGGTCTCCGGTGGATCCCTGCTGGGGGTGGAATTTTTGGACAGTGAGAAATTGCTCGGAGTCGACACCGAGCCGCCCTACGAGCTGGTCCTCGCTGCCCTAACCGAGGGTCATTACCATTTCCGGGCCAGAGCCCGGGCGACTGAGGGCCGGACTGCGCTTTCCGCTCCGATCAAAGCGACCGTCGCCGGAGCCTTCGAATGTGGGATCAATCTGAATGGCGGCGAACTGATCGTGGACGGCCAATCGTGGTTCTCGCAATCCACCGCCATCGCCAACGGACTGACGCTGACTAACAGCGAGGCATTCAACGTCGGCGGTAGCACCACTTTCTATCCACCTCCGAACACGGCCACCGGCATCGTTCTCACCACCCAACTTCTCCGCACCAGCGCGGTGGGCAACACGGAACTGGGTCTCTCCTATCCACTCGCCAACGGCTACCACGACGTCTATCTGTTCATCGCCGAGGATCAGACCAGCTATTCGCGCGACATGCGGGTGCTCATCGAGGGCCAGCAGGTCGCCGGCGGCATCGGTGACCAAGCGAAAGGCCAATGGCACAAATACGGTCCGTATCGGACCCGTGTGACGGACGGAGTGTTGAATCTCGGCCTGCAGCAGGAAACCAAAGGGGTTCCAAAAATCGCCGCGTTCTCCGTCTATCAGGCAGCCGCGCCACCGGCACCGGCGGACGTGCGGATGACCATCGACCGATCGGAGGACGTCATCGTGCTGGCCTATCCGCCGGCACTCACCTCGACGAGGGTCGAAGCTTCGGACAGCCCGGCCGGCCCTTGGTTGCCACTGGATGCGCCCGTTTCAAATTTCTCCGATCAGGATCAGGTTCCAGTCGCCATCGACCGGCCGGTCCGCTTTTTCCGGCTGCGCATCGATTGACTTGGGACCCGCCCGGTGGTCAGCAAAGCGCAGATTGATCGATGGCCGTTACTTGGATGTGGTTGTAGACGCCTCAACCGCCTCCGCAGATTCTGTCCGTCCCATTGGATCTGAGAGAAAAGCTCCCCGGGAGATGATGCATTTTGCAGCGTTTGGGAGTTGATTCATGCAATTCGTCAAAAAACCGCTTCACTCAAGCATCTTTTAATTTCCTCGCGCAACATGAGGATCATCGACTTGTGGCTCTCAATCCAACGTTGGTATTCGCACTGCAAGGAAGAACTCAGATTCTCCCCCTGATTGAATCCAAACCATTGGAAATGAAAATCAGCCTTCATCTTCTCGCCCTTGCGCTCTTCTTGATCTTGCCGGACCTCTCCGCCGCGCCCGCGAAAATCATGCCGATGGGCGACTCCATCACCCGGGGAACCAACGACATCAATTTTCCGAACGGCAGCATCCCCGGCGGCTATCGCAGACGCCTCGGTGAGAATCTGGCCACCGGCGGATTCAGCTACGATTTCGTCGGCAACAGTTCCGACAACGCCTATCCGGGTATGGATCCGAATCACAACGGCATCAATGGCTTTCGGACCGATGAATTGTTGGCGAACCTGCCAACCTGGTTGGCAGTCGATCCCGACACGATCCTGCTCCATGCCGGTTCCAATGACATTCTTCAGGACGTGCCGATCACGACCGCTATCAATCATTTGAATTCCCTAATCAACGGTATCACGAGCGGCGATGCAACCCGGAGACTTTACGTCGCAACCCTCATCCCGATCACCCAGAACTGGCAGGGCCGGACCGCCGCTTATCTGAATGGAAATGCAAACACCTACAACGCTCAAGTCAGAACCCTCGTGCAACAGTATGCCAATCAAGGACGGAATGTTTTCCTCGTGGAAATGAACAATAGTATCGTGCTGACGAATCCGAATCCTGCGCTGAATTTCTATCAAACAGGTGA
>JBBQDJ010000502.1:0-2497 GCA_038319595.1 Verrucomicrobiales bacterium | reverse complement strand
GGGAGGACACCACTCGAGATCTGGATCGGCTGGCCAGACGACGGGCTGATAGGTGGTGGCGTCGATCTTTGGGATCTGGTTTTGCATCAGCTCGACTTCGGAGGCGTCGGCCAATCCCTGGGAATCATAACCTCGCAAATGAGCCAGCGTGTCACCACTCGTGCTGAAACTATTCATCAGCAACAGCCGCACGTTCGCACCGCTGGTTTTGCGGAGATCGAGAATCTGACGGACCATCAGATCGAGGAAGTTCACGCCGTCGCGGACCGCCAGCAAGCTTTTCGGACCTTGCAGGCCCATGCCGGTGCCGAGGCCGCCGTTGAGCTTGATGACCACGGATTGTGCGAGGAGCTGCGGATCGACGTCGCCCGAGGTGGCGATTTCATCAAACGAAGCAAGCCCCGCCGCGGGTGAGATGGATTCCTCGGGAATCAGTCCGGTTTCATTGCGGCGCAGTGCCTCGTAGTTCCGGCGGAAGGCACGGATCGCGGCGTCGCCCATGCCGGCGGCGGTCATCTTGGATTCGAAAGCGTTAAATTCTGCCATCAGGATTGTTGGTTGGACTGCCAGAAACTGACCTGCCATCGGCTGCCGGTCACGCGGAAAATCGAAAGGCGATGAGCAGGCCTAACGATTTTCCGGGCTGGAGATAATCCGGAGAGAACGGTTTCGGATTCAAAACATCCTTCCTTTTGGGATTGACCGGGAGGCTGCATGACTATTGGACGCAGGCGCAGTTCCTGCTTACAGGTTCTCCAGATTTCCCCGCATGAAAATTCTCATTCTCTCCCGCAATCCAAAACTCTACAGCACCGACGCTCTGGTGAATGCCGCCACGAAGCGCGGCCATGAGGTGCGCGTGGTCGATTACCTCCGGTGTTACATGAACATCACCTCGCGCAAGCCGCGAATCTATGTGGACGGCGAGGAGATCGTGGCGGACGCCGTGATCCCGCGGATCGCCGCGCGGCATACGTTTTACGGCAATGCTGTGGTGCGGCAGTTCGAGATGATGAACGTTTTCACGCTCAACGATTCCGTCGCCATCGCCCGTTCGCGCGACAAGCTGCGATCTCTGCAGATCCTCGCCAAACGCGGCATCGGCCTGCCGGTGACCGGCTTCGCCCACCACACGGACGCGACCGCCAGCCTGATTAAAATGTGCGGTGGAGCACCGTTGGTGATCAAACTGTTGGAAGGCACCCAAGGCGTCGGCGTGGTGCTTGCGGAAACCGCCAACGCCGCCGAGTCAGTCATCGAGGCGTTCAAAGGACTCAACGCGAACATCCTGGTGCAGGAGTTCATCAAGGAAGCCGAGGGGGCGGACATCCGCTGCGTCGTCGTCGGCGGTAAAGTCGTCGCGTCGATGAAACGCCAGGCCGCCGCAGGAGAATTCCGCTCCAACCTCCATCGCGGTGGATCGGCCGAGAAAGTAAAGATCTCTACTGACGAACGCGCCGTGGCGATCAGCGCCGCCAAGGCGATGGGCTTGAACGTGGCTGGAGTGGATCTGTTGAGATCAAATCACGGTCCGGTGGTGATGGAAGTGAACTCCTCACCCGGACTCGAAGGCATCGAACAATCTTCGAAAAAGGATGTCGCGGGAATGATCATCGAGTTCATCGAACGCACGGCAGTGAAGACGCCGAAATCGACGGACAAATGACCACTTCCCACCAATCTGGAAGCGCGTCTTGAAACAAGCCGTGCAACTCGCCGAACGCCGGGGTGCGGGTGGTCACCGCGCCTTGCGTGTCGTTCGGTAGATAGAGCGGCGACAACTCCCGACGGCCAGACCGCCATGTGGCATCATACTCGAAAAACACCGTGCCACGCGCGTCCTGATAGAGACGCCCGATCCGTTGTTCCTGCTTCCCGGCCCAATGCACCTCAAGCTCCATCGCCGTCCTCCTTCCGCCGTCGTGGTGCCCGTTGGCGCTCGGATCGTTTCACCGCCTCGATGGATTCCATCGGCGCGGTGGTGGAAAACAACCCGCGGAGTTCACCATCCACACCCAGAGCCACGGCGATCCGAATCAGCCGTTGAAATGAACCGTTGCCGCTGGTTTCGAGCAGTTTCAATGTAGAAAGCGCGACACCGGATTTTTCGGCCAGCTCCTCGCGGGTCCAGCCTTTCGCGAGGCGCAAGCGCTTGAGCTGCTGCCCGGTTTCGCGGGCAATCGCCACCGGATTCCGCTGGCTAAGAGCTTTTATTTTGTCCACAAAGCAACTATTAAGACTTAAAAGACAAAATCTCAACTTTTATTTATACTGAACCAAATCCAGAAAATCGCTCCCAGAACGACGAGAATGGTTCCCCCAATGGCGAATTTCCACAAGAAGCGGCCCGACTCGCGATCCATTTCGGAAGTGCCGACCCGTGACTGTTCCGACATGGACTTCCATAGCTCGTAGGGCATCCAGAGCAACCGTAACAAACAACCGAGCGGCTCGTCACTCATGGGCGGCTGAAATCAACCGTTCGCTTTGATGCGGC
>JBBQDJ010000501.1:0-2500 GCA_038319595.1 Verrucomicrobiales bacterium | reverse complement strand
GTTCTATCCACTGAATATGACGGTGACGACATCCTCGTCTGCGCCGTCGTGCCCGCCGCCATCGCCGGGCGCCTTGAAACATTCGCCGCCGTGCCCGCCTGAATTTCATCCGACTCTATCCCATGTTAAGAACTGTCTCACTCATACTGCTCGCCTCGGCCGCCCTCGCCGTCGCCCAACAGGAAACACGGCCCGCAACTCCTGCTCCGACCCGCACCGTTCTCCGCGCGCTTCCGCTCGGTGGAGACGATGATATCAATTCCCTTCCTCATCCGGCGGAAGTGGTGGTTCCGGCGGCTCCGGTCCAACCGACGCCCGCTCCCGCAGTTCCGCTAACACCCCAAGCGGCTCCGGCAGGAAGCGTCCCCATCCCCTCGCCGCTCGACGTTAAACCGTCCGGTGAGGATGCCGTCCGGCTCCAGATTTTCCTCGATGAGGCGAAATTCGGGCCCGGCGTCATCGACGGTAAACCAGGCCGCTTCACCGAACTCGCCGTCCAGTCATGGAATGAAGTCCACGGACACCCGATCGAAGATTGGGTCGCCGCGAACACCGCCGCGCGCAAGGCCGTTCCGAATCCTCTCGCAGTCGCCGTCGTCCCCGACATCGTCACCCAATGGGTGGACGGCAGCTTACCCACCAAGGTCTCCTTGCAGGCGAAGCGCAAGCGCATGAGCTACCGGAGTGCGGCGGAATTCATCTCCGAGCGCTACCACTGCGATGTCCCCTATCTGGTAGAACTCAACGGAGCCTCGAAAATCAACAACCTGAAACCCCGTGATACCGTGATCGTTCCCAATGTGACGCCGTTTTACATCGAGATTCTAACGGGGGCCGGTTACAAGGCGGACGAAGCCATGAGCCAGCGTCACGCCGTGGTGGACACCAAGCTCAACCAAGTCCGTATTTTCGAAGCCGCGCCCGCCGCACTGATCATCGCTGAGCCGGGCGCTACCACCATCAATCACGTCGCCCGCGCGAACCGCGGTCTCATTGCATCCTTTCCGATCACTCCGGGCGAACCCAAGTTCATCAAGTTCGGCACTTGGGAAGTGAGAAACTCCGTTGAACTTCCTTACTGGCGCTATGACCAGAAGCTCCTCGACACCGGCAAGCGCAGCGCGGACTCAGAGTCCCTCAACATCCCACCCGGCCCTAACAGCCCGGTCGGGATCTTCTGGTGTGGCCTCAGCAAGCCCGGCATCGGCCTTCACGGCACCCCGAATCCCGAGACCATCGGCCGCGCCCGCAGCCACGGTTGCATCCGCATGGCAAACTGGGACGCCGTCCGTTTGCCAACGCTGATCCGCCCCGGCACCACCGTGGAAATCCGCTGACTTAGCGGCGAGCACCGGGCCCCGCGTTTCTCTTCATGAAATTCACCATCCGCGCCCTCTGCCTCATCGCCGCCGTCTATCTGGCCGCTGATTTTTTCATCTTCCACGGCCCGCTCCGCCAGAAATTCGATCTGTTGGATCCGCAGAGTCCGGCCGCCATCGCCGCCGCGAAATCGAAAGGCGTGGTCGCCCGCGTCGCCGGCCGTTCCATCACCCGCAGCCAGTTGGACCGTTCGGTTAGCGAGCGACTTTGGTTGGATGGAAAATCCCCAACCGCTCTCGACCCCACTGAGATTAAGTCGGTGCGCCTTGCCGCACTGGATGCCCTCATCGACGAGACACTGCTCGACCTTCAGTCTGAAACCTTGACCGCCCAGCTCACTGTTAGTCCAAGGGAAATCGACGAACGTCTTGCGAGGTTGTCCGCCCGCTTTGAAGACAAGTCCACATTCGAGACCGCGATGAAAGCTCAGGGGATCCCCAGCGAACAAGCCTTGCGCGATCGCCTCGCCGCACGGATCCGCCAAGAGAAATACGTCGAACTGCGCATCGCTCCGGCTATTCAGGTGACCGACGAGGATGCGAGAAAATGGTTCGAGGAAAACAAGGCCGCCATTGCCTTGCCCGACCGCCTCGAGGCACGCCACGTTTTCATTCCCACGCTCGACCATCCACCGGAAGAGGCGAAACAGAAGCTCGATGCCGCCCTTGCCGAGCTGTTGGAGAAGAAGAAGGACTTCCCCACCCTGGCTAAGGAGCTGAGTGAAGACTCCGCCACCAAGGACCGTGGCGGTGATCTCGGCTGGATGACCCGCGACCGCCTCCCCACCGATTTCGCAGCTCCTGTATTTTCGTTAGAACTCAACAAGCCCACGCTGATCCGTACCAAGCTCGGCTGGCACCTCGTCGAGGTCACCGCCCGCAAACCGGCCGAAGCCCGCAGCTTCGATCAGGCGAAACCCGAAATCCTCGCCGCTCTCGAAGCGATCAAACGCCGCCTTGCCACCGATGATTTGCGGAAGTCCCTGCGCAAGTTAGAGGCCGCTAAAATTGAAATCTACCAGGAACCCGACACCGTTTCTAACTAACTCGAGGTTCGATTCACTGCGTCGCCACCTTCACGAGTAGGCCGGACTTGCGGACGTGGCGGAGGTTCGCGGCGA
>JBBQDJ010000500.1:0-2561 GCA_038319595.1 Verrucomicrobiales bacterium | reverse complement strand
AGTTAGATTGACCAGTTCAGTTTCGAAGCCGATGAGGCCGCGGGTCGGGATGGTCGCCTGGATGAAGACTCGACCGGATGCCTCGGTGTCCATGTGTTCCATCAGGCCCTTGCGGTTCATGAGGATTTTCAGGATGCCTTGAGTGTAGTCGCCAGGAGCTTCCACGTAGAGTGTTTCGAATGGCTCTAGCAGTTTGCCGTCGTCATCGCGGCGGAAAATCACGACGGGGCGGGAAACGAGGACTTCGAATCCTTCACGGCGCATTTGCTCGACGAGAACCGCGATCTGCATGGCTCCGCGAGCGGAAACATTAAAGACGCCGGACATGTCGGTGTCCTCGACCTGGATAGAAATGTTAGTCTTCAACTCGCGCATCAGACGCTCGCGGATGGCGCGGCTGGTGACGTGCTTGCCTTCTTTTCCGGCGAGCGGGCCGTCGTTGATGGAGAACTGCATCGAGACGGTCGGCGGGTCGATGGCGACGAAGGGAAGTGGCTCTTGGTCCGCGCTGCCGGCGATGGTTTCGCCGATGTCGATGTTTTCGATACCGGCGGCGATGCCGACGATGCCACCCGCGCCGCAGCCATCGGAGTCGGCGGTGGCGAGGCCGGAGTAGGTGAAGGTTTTCATCACCTTGGACTGCACCTTGGTGCCGTCCTGGCGCATCAGATAGATGGTGTCACCCTTTTTTACGCTGCCGCCGAGAACCTTGCCGACGGCGACGCGGCCAACGTATTCATCCCACTCGATGTTAGAAACGAGCATGAGGAACGGGGCCTCGGGATCGGCAATCGGCTCGGGGATGAACTCGATGATTTTCCGGAGGAGGGGAATGCAATCCTTCCGCTCGTCGCCGGGATGGTCCATAAAATACCCGTCGCGGGCGGAGCCATAGACGAAGGGGGCGTTGAATTGTTCTTCGTCCGCATCGAGGTCGAGGAAGAGCTCGAGAACCTGGTCGTGGACTTTTTCAGGAGTGGCGAGCGGGCGGTCGATCTTGTTGATGACGACGATCGGTTTGAGGCCTTCCTGCATCGCCTTGCGGAGCACGAAGCGGGTTTGCGCCTGCGGGCCGCCGGACGCATCGACGACGAGGAGCACGCCATCGACCATTTTCATGACGCGTTCCACTTCGGCACCGAAGTCGGCGTGGCCTGGCGTATCGACGATGTTGATGGTGTAGCCTTCCCAGAGAATGGCGGTGTTTTTCGCCTTGATGGTGATGCCCTTTTCCCGCTCAAGGTCCATGGAATCCATGGCGCGCTCGGTGGTGGCCTGGTTTTCCCGGTAGGTGCCACCTGCCTGAAGAAGTTGGTCAACGAGGGTGGTTTTCCCATGGTCAACGTGGGCGATGATGGCGAGATTGCGAATTTTCAAAGACATGGGAACGATGGGATAAATGCGGACCTTCCGAGGGAAGGGGGCGGGGCTATGCAGGTTTTTGCCGTCGATGGCAAGGCGGGATTAGGGAAAATTCCGGTTCCGCTGCGGACCTTGGTGGAACCAGCTCCGAATCAGCCGCAAAAGCTCGTACCGGAGAGGGGAAACGAGCAGGTTCAGACATCCTGACCTCGAGGGAAACGCGGTGACCTTGAACGACGGGATGAGCCAAAACGGAGCGCTGGCTTTAGCCGGCTTCTTCCGCACATTCGCAGATGCCGGCTGAAGCCAGCGCTCCGTTTTTGGGGTCAACGGATTTCCACGCCCGCGTGGTAGACATGCGGACTCACGTTGGTAGGGCAGGATGTCTGAGGTTATTTCACCGGGTGGGCCTTGAGGTAGTTCTCGAGGCTGGTCGCGTGTTCCTCGACACTCTGCATCACGCGACCCCGGTTTTCGGGCTTTGCCTTGCAATATTCAATCAAGCTCTGACCGAGTTCGACGAACAGCCGTGGACTTCTGCGCTCCATTGGACTCCAGGTTTTCCCAGAGCCTTTGGAGGTAGCGAATTCGATGGTTTCTCCATCCAAGCCTGTGTTCACCTTTTCCGGTGGCTTGGTGCGGGCAAGCATTTGATCCCAAATGGCGTGCAATCGCAGGGCAAATCCTTTGGAGATCGGAGCGGATGAGACTTCCACCGTTACCTCGCTCTGTTTCTTTTCATCGCTGTTTTCGGACATCGATTGCCAGATGTTTTTATCCGCCAAATAATAGGTAAGGAAAAATTTGCTGGATTTGGAAATATCGGTGTCGCCGTCATTGCCGTGCAGCCGCAGGCAGGATTCCCCCTCGAAGGAGGGGAGCAGAATCATGCGGGTGAAAAACGTTGCATTGAGTTTAAGCTGGGTTTGTAAGGCGTCGTTGTAGCGATCGTGGCGAGGGGCATCGGGAACGAGCGGAACCAGGTGATCCGGTTCATAGAGACCCGGAAAGATCTGCTCCTCAGCGATGGCGGTCGAAATCGTCAGAATGGCGATGACCGATACGCAGCAGTCTATCAAAAGCGATTTCATCCAGCCATGTTAGGCTGAAGTGAAGCGCCTGGCAATTTTCAAAAACCTTCCCAAACCGCGCCTCGTCCCTAGAATGCGCCCCCACATGACATTTTCCAAAATCCTCAC
>JBBQDJ010000499.1:0-2603 GCA_038319595.1 Verrucomicrobiales bacterium | reverse complement strand
CTGTTGACGATTCGCCAACTCAAGCTGCCGATGGCGGCAATCGAGGAGCAGTTTCGGCGGATGGTCTTCAACGTCGTGGCGCGGAATCAGGACGATCATGTAAAAAATATCGCCTTCCTGATGAGCAAGCAGGGCGAGTGGTCGCTCGCACCGGCCTTCGACGTGACCTACAGTTACAATCGTTCGGGCTCGTGGACGGCTACGCACCAAATGACGCTGAACGGAAAACGGGATGGCTTCGGGCTGGCAGATTTCGAAGCTTGCGCAAAGGCCGCGTTGATGAAGCGGGGACGCGCCGCGACGATCATCGAGGAAGTGCGGGAGGCGGTGGCGCTCTGGCCGGAATTTGCGGCGGTTGCCCAGCTCACCGACGAATGGCGGAGCCAGATCCAAACGACCCACCGGCTGGCATTTTCCAAGTCATGAGCTTCACCGAATGAGCCGGATCGGCTGTGCTTGTGCGAACGAAGAACGGCGTTTTGCTACCTTGCCCCAACCCCAAAAAAGAAGCGGCCCGATCGATGATCCCTGGGAAAAACCCAAAACCCAAAGGGAAACTCAACCGGGCCGCCTTGGTTGTCGCGACGCCGGGAAAAAACCATCGGGCCTGGAGGTGCGCAACTGATTTTTTGATTTTTCCCGGGAGAACTTGGCGCCGAGTTTCCCGATGGCCCTCGTGCCGGAATCGATGCGGGGCAAATCGTGGAAACTGACTGGAAAACTCGATTTTTCTCCTAGCGCGGTGGCCATCGGCATTTACTCTGAACGAGAAGTGAGCGCATCCAGCCCGCTTCGGAATCGCATCCAGTTTTTTCTATGAATCTGACACTCAAAGTATGGCGGCAGGCGGGCCCCAAGGCCCAAGGCAAAATCGAAACCTATGATGCGAAGGACATTCCATCCGAGGCGTCATTCCTCGAGATGCTCGACATCGTCAACGAGCGGATCATCGAAAAGGGAGGCGATCCGATCCAGTTCGACCACGATTGCCGGGAGGGCATTTGCGGCACCTGTTCGCTGACCATCAATGGCATCCCGCACGGCAAGGAACGTGGAATTACGACCTGCCAGGTCCACATGCGGAAATTTTCTGAAGGTGACACCATCTGGGTCGAACCATTCCGGGCGAACTCGTTCCCGATCGTCCGCGATTTGATGGTGGATCGCTCGGCATTCGACCGGATCGTCGCCGCCGGTGGCTACATCGACGTCCGGACCGGCTCTGCCGTGGATGCCAATTCGATTCCAATCCCGAAGCGTGATGCTGACGGTGCTTTCGATGCGGCGGCCTGCATCGGCTGCGGCGCTTGTGTGGCTTCTTGCAAGAATGCCTCGGCCATGCTCTTCGTTTCCGCCAAGGTCTCGCACCTCGGCCATCTGCCACAGGGCCAGCCGGAACGCCAGAAACGCGTGCTCGCCATGGTCCGCCAGATGGACTCCGAAGGCTTCGGAAACTGCACCAACCAGTATGAGTGCGAGGCCGCCTGTCCCAAGGAAATTAGCGTCGATCATATTGCCCGCATGAACCGCGATTACGCCAAGGCTGTGCTTCAGGAGCAGTTCACATGATCAGATTTGAAAATGGGTGGAATAGGACGAGGGTTTGATCGCTCTTCCGTGTAACTGAAACCAGTAATCATGAAACCAACCGTCCGCTCCGTCACTACTCTGATTTTTTCAATCGCCCTCGCGGCGTGCTCCGCTGAAGACAAGAAAAAAGAACTTATGGAAGTCCGCCCCGATGCCCCTGCCGAGCCCACTGGAAAGGTCGTGAAGACCGATGAAGAGTGGAAGAAAATCCTGACACCAGAGCAATATGCCATCCTGCGCGAGTCGCATACGGAAGGTGCCCATGGCCAGGTCTATCACCAGTTCAAGGAGCAGGGCGTGGGTTCCTACCATTGTGCCGGATGCAACGCCCTCCTTTTCAGTTCCAAGGAGAAATTTGATTCCGGCTGCGGCTGGCCATCCTTCTATGATCCGGCGAAAGCGGAGAACGTCACCCTCAAGAAGGACGTCACGTTTGGTATGACTCGCGTCGAAGTGCTTTGTGCGAAGTGCGGGGGACACCTCGGCCACGTTTTCGAAGGGGAGGGCTTCAGCACCCCGACCGACCAACGCTACTGCATCAACGGCGGCGGATTGGTTTTTGTTCCGGCAAAAGGAGACAAGTCTGAAGCCAAAGCCGAACCGGCAAAGGACGCTGAGAAAGAGTAAGTGTTAGGGCCATCGTGGTTTCTATCAACACGATGGATGCGGTTTAATTTTTGAAATCGCATCACATTCAAGTCGTAGGGTCTCGCCTTTTGGACTGCTCCGACATGTCGGAGCTTTTCCACTGGCCGACATGTCGGCCAGTAGGAAAGCGGTGACATGTCACCGCAGTCCGAAAGTAAGCTACCTAACAAATCACTTCAGGTAGCAGTTGGATCCCTAACTTACTTCTCGTCCTCAGTTGCCTCGTCCGCAGGTGGCACAGAGATCGGCGGGGTCACGGCTTCGATCGGAGGCGTGGTGGCCGTTGCACCCGCTGGGGGTGCGATCACTCCGCCGGGAAGTTTCAGAAGGGGTGGGATGTTCCCTGCTTCTTCGGCTGGAGGGGG
>JBBQDJ010000498.1:0-2627 GCA_038319595.1 Verrucomicrobiales bacterium | reverse complement strand
GCATCGCATGCGCCCCCTTGACCGGTGGCAGCCAGCGATCGGAACCGCCGAAGGATTTCACCGCTACCTGATCGCCCTGCCGCAGTGCGACGTGCGAAACGAGCAGGATGGCATTGAGAATGTGGTCGAACTGCGGCACGCCACCATCGAGCGCGCGCATCCGGCGACCCGTGTCTAGCAGGAAGACGATAGACTGGTTCCGCTGTTCTTGAAAATCGCGGCTGATGAGTGTTTGACGGCGCGAGGTGGCCTTCCAGTCGATCTGTGAGAGCGGGTCGCCATCGCGATAATCCCGGAGCTGATGGAAATCCCGGCTCGTCCCCGCGCGCGGGCGGCGGACGATGCCCATTGGGCTCTCGCGATGCTGCATCGCGAGCAGCGCGAAGCGGACCACCGGCTCGTAGTTCGGATAGACTTTCACCGTCTCGTTAGAGAGATGCAGCGTTTTCCGAGTCCACAGTCCAAAATTGGAAACCCGCCTCAGATGCACCGGACCGAACACGGACTCCCCACGTTCTGATAGAGTCACCGGATGAAACACGCGGATCTCGCGATTGCCCGGGATTTCGCCGGACCACGGCAAGGTCGGTGCCACAGCGCCTTGCGGGATGCCATCGAAAATTTCCACCACCGCAGCTTGGCTGCTGTCATTGCGGATGATCAATCGTATCTCGCCCGCCTCGCCCATCGCGAAGCGGCCGGGCAAGCGGCGTTGCAAGTCCAACGGTTTCCGCCAGCGGAGCACCAGCCCGTCTGCTAGAATTCCCAGCGCTGCGATTCCGCCCAGCCACAGCCACGGCATCATCAGCGTGGGCACGGCGCTGGCGATGATTGCGAGAAGCAACCATGCCGCGGCGAGTGCCAGCAGTCGGGAAGTCGGGGTCATTTGGGGTTATTGTCTCGGAGCCGGCACGCTTTCGACGATGGCCTTCAAAACTTCATCCACATCCTGGCCGCTGATCGCGATTTCCGGCGTGAGTTGCACGCGGTGGCGGAGGACGGGAAGCGCCGCGCGCTTGATGTCGTCCGGAGTGACGAATCCCCTGCCGTCGAGCGCGGCGAAGGCCTTGCCAATCCTAACAAGGCTGATCGCACCACGGGTTCCCGCGCCGAGTGAAATGGAACGTGACTCCCGTGTCGCTTGCGCCAGCGCCACCGCGTAGCCGACGACTTCCGGAACGACCTGCACCGCAGCCGTCGCTTGTTGGGCGGCGACGATTTCCCGTGGACCGCAGATCACGGACACCGCGGTCCCCTCACCACCGGGACTTTCGGCGGAGGCACGGGCGACGATTTCACACTCGGCCTCGCGCTCTGGATAGTCGATGAGCACCTTCATGATGAATCGGTCGAGCTGGGCTTCCGGCAACGGATAGGTGCCCTCGTGCTCGACCGGATTCTGCGTGGCCAAGGTCATGAAAGGCGGTGTTAGTTTCAGCGTCTCACCGTCGATGGTGACCTGAAGCTCCTGCATCACTTCGAGAAGGGCGGACTGCGTTTTCGCCGGGGCGCGGTTAATTTCGTCCGCTAACAGAAGATTGGTGAATACCGGGCCCTGCCGGAGTTGGAAGGTCTGGCTCTTCATGTCGAACAACCGAAAACCGGTCACGTCGGACGGCATCAGGTCAGGCGTGAACTGGATCCGCGCCGAGGCTCCACCAAAGGTTTTCGCCAGCGTCGTGACGAGATGGGTTTTCCCCAATCCGGGTTTGCCTTCGAGTAAGACATGGCCGCCGGCGAGCAGCGCGGCGATGACCTGATCGATCACGGTTTCCTGGCCGAGGATGACGGTGCGGATCTGTTCGCGCATCCGTTGGATCAATTCCGCTAGACTGCGGACGGGCTGCATTTCCTGGGACGGCGGGGCGTAGGGATCTGGATTCATGGGATGAGTGGTTAGTGAAGAACGAGAAGCAGGCGCTGGAGATCGGCGGTGGTGCGGGTGAGAACAGCGGAGTCGGGTGGAGAAGATTCCGCGAGGGCACGGAAAACCCGTTCGCGTGGGAGACCGGCGCGATCGGCAAGAAATTGGAAGAAGTCATCGTCGCGATGGCCGCCGCGCTGGCACATCCGCTGGCCGCGTTCGACGATCTGCGCCCGCAAGGGTGCGAGCAGCGCAGCCGCGCGGTCGAGCCGCCATTGAAAATCCCCCAGCGCTTCGAGGTGGTGATCGTAACCCCTGAGACTGGAAATTCCGCGGGTCGCCTCCAACGGCCCGAAGCGGCTGAAATTCTTCCACAACCAGAGCAGGATCAGAACCCCGAGCCCGGCCAACACCGGCCAAAGGTGATCACGCAGCAGTTTCCAAAGCGAAAACGCCGAGCCACGGATAAATCCGATGTTTCCCTCCTCGCCGGTGGCGTGGACGAGCGCGTCCAGCAGCTTCGCGTGATCTGTCTCGCCAATCCAGCGGTTCCTGAACAGGCGACCGTCCGTTAGAACTGTGAGACGTCCGTCTCCCTGCTTGACGGACGCGAAGACCCTTCGCTTGCCACCGTTGATCGAAACGCTGCTGTCCGACGACGCGTTGACTTTGAATGTCTTCCCGTCGAATTTGATTTTCGACGCTTTCACGTTATCCCTCGCCACCTCCGGATGCTCAAGCTTGATACCGGCCCGCTCTAACA
>JBBQDJ010000497.1:0-2649 GCA_038319595.1 Verrucomicrobiales bacterium | reverse complement strand
CCGCAAGAGGCCCTTGGCAGCGAGCTGGCGCAGGGATTCCGCTGGGCCGGACATCGGCGTGTTAGAGTCCGACGGTGGCGGTGGAGGGACGTTCGAGCGCCCAGGCGAGGAGCTTGGCGGAGTCCTTCCAGATGTTAGGCGTGGTGGATTTCAGGACTACCACGATCACGGAGCGACCGTTGAGCGATCCGCTGGCGACGAGACAGCGACCGGCGGCATTGGTGGTGCCGGTTTTTAGACCATCGCAGTAGGGGACGGTTTTCAGGAGCTTGTTGGTATTCTCGACTTCCCGAGTGCGGCCGTCATTGAAACGGAAGACCATGGACTTGGTGGCGGTGAAGGAGCGGATCAGGGGACTGCGGTAGGCGGCGCGGGCGGCGATGGCCATGTCGCGGGCGGTGGAATACTGGCCCGCCATCGGTAGTCCATTCGGGTTGATGAAATTCGAGTTCCTCATGCCGAGCGAGGCAGCCTTTTGATTCATCAGGGCGGCAAATCCCTCTTGGCTGCCGCCGACATCACGGGCGAGGGATCGGGCGACATCGTTTGCGCTTTTTACCATCAGCACCTTGGTCAATTCACGGCGCGGATAGACTTCGCCGGGTTTGAGACCGAGCTTGGTGGGTTCGCAGGCTGCATCCGACGTCTCGATGGTGACGGGTTTGTCGATGTTTCCGGCATCGAGGACGCAAAGGGCAGTGACGATTTTCTGGGTGCTGGCCACGGCGCGGGGCGAGTCGGCGTTCTTGGCGTAGAGCACCCGGCCGCTGACCACGTCGACGACGATGGCGCTTTCCGCGACGACCGGCGGAGGTGCCGTGGGCGGAATGGCGGCGATCCGAACCGGTTGACCCGGAGCGGTTTGCGTCTGGACCCGGGGTGAAGGCAGCGTCTTCGCCGGTGGATTTCCTCCACACGAGGTGATGGAAGCGGCCATCAGGGCGATGACAGCGAGGCGGGCACAAAACAACCGTGACATGCGGCGGATTATTATTATCAAAGCCGGATCTTCAAGCCGCGAATGCCCGGAACGACAGAAACTTAGAGTCGCCCTGGTCCGGCTTGCGGGATCCAGCCGAAGAGTTGGAACAATTTCACCAGGAGATTGGCGACACCACCGGCGGCGGGCAAAGCCAGCGCCCATGCCCACAGGATGCGTTCAAATGAAGTTAGAATTGGCTTACCATTTCGCTTGCCACCCTTTGGACTAAGCCCCACAAAAGCGCCCCGCTCACTCTGGGGCTGCGCAAACTCTGTTGCTCCGCCCGGGATGGCGGCTCAATCCTTACTCGCGCGCTCAAATGGACAGCATCTCATCCCGTATTGCCAAGGTTTCCCCGTCACTCACGCTTGCCGTCACCGCACAGGCCAAGGCGATGATTGCCAAGGGCGAAGAAGTTTACGCGCTCGCCGGCGGTGAGCCGGAAGTCGATACTCCACAATTCATCAAGGATGCGGCCATCGCCGCCCTTCTTGAGGGCAAAACCAAATACACCCCGGCCGGCGGCATCCCGGAGCTTCGTTCCGCGCTTTCCAAAAAGTTCAAGGACGACAACAACCTCGACTACGCTCCGAACCAGATCTGCGTCACCGGCGGTGCCAAAATGGCCTGCTACAACGCCATCCTCGCCGTCGTTGAGGAAGGCGACGAAGTCATCATCCCATCGCCATTCTGGGTTTCCTATCCAGAAATGGTCCGTCTGGCCGGTGGCATCCCTGTCATCGTCGAGACCAAGGAATCGACTGGTTGGAAAATGACCCCCGAGCAGTTCGAGGAAGCCATGACTCCGGCGACCAAGATGGTCATCATCAATACTCCTGGCAACCCGACTGGTGCCATTTATACCAAAGACGAGCTACTTGCTCTCGGTGAAATCGCTCTCGGCGAGGACATCGTCATCCTTTCCGACGAAATCTACGAAAAGCTCGTTTACGGTGAGAACAAGCACGTCTCGATTGCCTCGCTCAGCCAAGAACTCTACGACCTGACCATCACCGTCAACGGCTTCTCCAAGGCTTACTCGATGACCGGCTGGCGCCTCGGCTATACCGCCGCGCCGAAACCACTGGCCGATGCGATCGAGAAGATCCAGAACCACACCACTTCCAACGCCAACAGCTTCTCTCAATACGGAGCGGTCGCCGCGCTCGAAGGCGATCAATCCTTCATCGAAGACCTCCGCGGTGAATATGATGTGAAGCGGCAGTTCATGTTCGCCCGGCTCAAGGCCATCAATAACATCCGCGTCGTCGAGCCTCAGGGTGCGTTCTACTTCTTCGTTTACACCGGCAACACCGGCCTGAAGTCGATGAACCTTTGCGACAAGCTCCTCTCACGCTACAAGGTGGCCGCCGTTCCTGGCGTCGCCTTCGGCTACGATGAGGGCATCCGCCTCAGCTACTGCACGACGCTCGACATCCTCAACGAAGGACTCACCCGCTTCGAGCAGTTCTGCCGCGAGCATTGATCCTCTCAAATTCCATTCATCCGCCACCGGGCCCGTCCCGCTGGCGGATTTTTTTGGGTTCAGGTGGAGCCTCGCAGAATAGCTGCCTTGACTTGCCTTCGTCACTTTCGGCCTGGTGATGATGCGGACGGCGTAAGGATTTCGCGCCAAATTCTCGGTGGAAAAACCTGTGCAATCGTCA
>JBBQDJ010000496.1:0-2650 GCA_038319595.1 Verrucomicrobiales bacterium | reverse complement strand
GATGGTGGCGAAGGAGAAGGTGCGATCGGATAGATTTTCCCCCAGCAGGGATTTGACCAGAGCGGCATCGTCTTTGGTCTCAGGTGCGGCGGCCGGTGTGCTTTTCGGGCGCTGGCACCTGCAGGAGAGCAGGGCGAGGAGGGTGATGCCGAACCGGAGCGCGGAATGAATTCCACACTCAAAATGCAGGTGCCCGCCCATTTTGTTTTCATCTCTCATGATCGTTTCAACTGATGCCAGCGCGAGGTGTCCGGCTGGACCAGTGCCTCCACCGGATGGTCTTCTAACGAATGGCTCTCGATGAGATGCGCCAGCAAAACCAGCGACGCCACGGAATCAAATAACGCGTCGTGCCATGATTTACCCGGCACCGCGGCGAGGATGGAATCCGTGAGCTCATGGAAATCACAAACCGCGCCTAACGAATGATCCGGCAGCTCTGGCCACGCCGCCCGCGCCAGCAAAAGCGTGTCGATCCACGGCCCGAAACCATGGCCGGGAAATGCGCGGAGAAATCGCTTCTCCGTGCCTTTTCCGTGCGCGACGACGACCGCTCCGGCGAGGCGCTTTTTCAGCTCCGGCCACAGCATCAACAGGGAAGGTGCGTCGGCCAGTTGCTCCGGCCCGATGCCGTGGACTTTTCTAGCAGCCCACTGGATCGGCTCGGTGGTGTGGAGGTAGGAAACAAAGGTCTCGCCATGGCCCTGATCCGTCGACCAACTGGCGAGGCCGATCTGCACCGGGCTGTCGGTTTTTCCCCGCGCCGCGCCAGCCGATTCGAAATCGATGGCGGTGAATCGGCAGTGGCGGATCAGTGGCATGCGAGGTGCGCCACTCTTACGCTCTGCCGCCGATCCGACAAGCAGCGAGAGATCGTGAAAAGAATCGTCCGGCAGGGACCGACCTCCGGGCGGTCAGGCGCATGGACCGCGGATGGGTGCCGACGAGATGACGGGGTCGTCTAATCATTCGCTTTTCATTCTCGAGACCGCCCGGAGGTCGGTCCCTGCCTTATGCCAGCCCGGCCTCAGGCTAACCCGGCCCGGGCAGCGGCGAAGCCGGGTTTGATGGTGTCGAAAATAATTTTCAGCCGCTTGTCGAAGGGGGCGAAGGCGCTTTTGATGGCGTTGAGCGAGAGTTTTTCCAGATCGCGCAGACTGAGGTTGAAAAGTTCCGTGGCGAGGGTGGTTTCCTGGGTCATCGACGTGTCGCTCATCAGGCGGTCGTCGGTATTCAGGGAAACGCGGAATCCTTGGCGGATGAACGTTCCGAACGGATGATCCTCCAACGTGGCGCAGGCACCGGTGTGGAGATTGCTCAGCAGGCACATTTCCAGCGGGATCCGCCGGTCGAGGATGTATTGGGCGAGGCGGCCGAGCTTCAGCGATCCGTCGGGCAGGATTTGGATGTCGTCGCGCAACCGCGTCGCGTGGCCCAGCCGGTGCGCGCCGCAATACTGCAAAGCCTGCCAGATCGACTCCGGCCCGTAGGCCTCGCCGGCGTGGATCGTGATGTAGAAATTGGCCCGCTCGATCGCTTGGAACGCCTCGACGTGTTTTTTCGGCGGAAATCCATCCTCACCGCCTGCCAGGTCGAAGCCGACCACGCCGATGTCGCGAGTGCGGATCGCCAGCTCGGCGGCTTCTAGCGAATTTTGCATGTGGCGCATCGCACAAATGATGAGCCCCCACTCGACGCCGTAGGTCCGCTCGCCGCGTTCGAGGCCACTGACCACGGCGGCGACCACCTCGTCCTGCGTCAATCCACGTCCGGTATGATAGACCGGGGCGAAGCGGACTTCGGCGTAAACCACGCCGTCGTCATACATGTCCTCGATGAACTCGAACGCCACCCGTTCCAGTGCTTCTGGCGTCTGCATCACGGCGATGGTATGGGCGAATCCCTCCAAGTATTCCGTTAGGTTGCCGCGTTGCGCACCGCGGTGGAACCACTTCGCCAGCTCCGCGGGATCGGTGGTGGGAAGCCCGTCGTAACCGAGTTCCGCCGCCAGTTCCACCACCGTAGCCGGCCGCAGGCCACCGTCGAGGTGCTCGTGGAGCAGCACTTTCGGCAAGCGTCGGATCTCGACGGTTTTCACCAAGTCCTTTCCTGTCGGTTCCCGAATCTGACTGAAAATGCTCATGTCCCATCCTTCCTAGCATCTTCTGCGCCCTTGGGGAGGATGAAAATCTCTGAATTTTCCACCTCCTTGGGGGTTGCCTTTCGTGTGCGAGTGGCTATTGAAGCGGCGCGATGAAATTATTCTCGATCCTTCTGGTGGCTGTTTCCTTGTTTGTGGGAGTTTCCTGCGAGCGCCATGAATTCGATGGTCCGAACGGCACCAAGCAGCTTCACGAACATCATGCCGCCGGTGGTGCCCATGAGGCCGCCGGTCACGAAGGCGCGGCGCATGCGGATGGCAAGGAAGCGGACAAGGCCGCGCATTGAGCGGTTTTTCAGGGGTGCTATACGGCTCCGATTGATGGAGATCACTTCCTCCGGCGATAGCTGAGAAAGCATTCGCCGAGATCGGGGCGGGGAGCGAAGTGGCTAATTTCGAAATCGACGGATTTCGGCAGAAAATCGCCGGGGATGCCGGTGATGGTGGGGGCTTGGAGGCCGCCGAAGAGGGTGTGACCGGCGAGCGTGA
>JBBQDJ010000495.1:0-2668 GCA_038319595.1 Verrucomicrobiales bacterium | reverse complement strand
GGGCGTTCGCGCGCGGCGAGGCGTTGGGCAGCGGTGGGCATGCTGGAGAGTGTCGGCAGGACAGGGCAGGACGCACGGATTTTATAGGGGGCATGGACGTCTTGTCCCATCCTGTCAGTTTAAGATTCTTTAACCGCAGATGGACAGGAGGAACACCGATAGAGAACTCCGATGAAGATCAAAAAACATCAGGCCGTTTTGTAGGATTTTGTCTCTCTTTCATCTGCGTGCATCCTGTCCATCGGTGGGTTGATCTCTCCAAATTTCCGTTTTAACGGAAAGGATTGGACGTCTCGTCCCCGCGCATGGACGAAACGGCCGTGCCCCTCACCCCCTACATAGGCGAAAGGAATCGAATCCCAGCCACGTCGCGCTGAACGACATGCAATCGGGCCCGGGTGCGGGTTTACTTTTCGAACTTGGCGTCCTTGGGATTTCCGCCGGAGAGCATGTAGGCGAAGAGGTCGAGGAGTTCGTCCTTGTTCAGCGCGTTGAGCAGGCCGGGTGGCATCATCGAGATGTTGAAAATCTGGCGACTCTTGACGTTTTTCTCATCCACGGCGGTGAGCGCGTCCGGGGCGAGGGCACTGGTCATGACGAAGAGCTTACCGTTTTCCTCAACGACGACGCGGCCGACGACGGTGTTGCCGTCCTTGAGGTCGATCTGCTCGCTGGGGTATTGGTCGCTGATGACCTTGGAGGGCTCGACGATGTTTTCGGCGAGGTCCTTGATGGTGTAGCGACTTCCAGCACCCGTTAGGTCGGGACCGCTGTTGCCGCCTTGGCCGCCGAAGTGGTGGCAGTTGATGCAGAGCTGGGAAGTAAACATGGCCTTGCCGCGCTCGAAGTCGCGACCCTTCATGGCGTCCTTGGCGAAGGCGTCGATCTCAGCAACAGTGTAGTCCTTGCCGGGGCCTTTGGGCATGACCATGTTCGCAGGAGCTGCTGGAGGCGGCTGCTGAGAGAGCTGGTCGAGGGTGGCGCGCTCGGCGGAATCGGTCACGCAGGTTTCAAGCGCCTCCTTGCGGATGTTGTTGAGGAAGCCGCGGAAGCTGTTGCCACCGCTCCATTTCGCAGTGCGCGGGAACCAGCCGAAAAACGTTTTCCGAAGCTCGGGGGTCCAGCCGGCTTTGGCCTCGCGCAGGGCGTAGGCATAGGCGATGGCCTGACGGTTAGGGTGGCTGCCGTGCATGCCTTCAACGGCGTTCGAGTAGCGGTCGTTACGGGCGAGAACGGCTTCACTGGCGATGGTGATGTCGGTGTCCTTGGCGGTGTCCAGCATTGGCACGGTTTTGGCGACAATGCTGCGGGAGTCCAGATAGACGAGCAGGTTGACGAGTTCGCGGTTAGCGAGTGGGTCGGCGTTCGGGAACAGCGGGTCGAGGCGGGCGGCGATCTTCGCGCAGACTTCAGGAGCCGGCTTGCCCATGCGGGTGAAAACGAGCTGCCAAGCGCGGAGGTAAGGGAGTTGGAGTTCCTGGGGCAGTTTCGCAAAATCGAGAGTGCCGAGGGCGACGAAGAGCTTCGGCTGGAGACTCTTATCACCGACGCGGGCCAAGGCGATGAGCGCCTCGATGGCGGCCTGCGGGTTGGTCTCGGCGAGCGCCTTGTCCGCCCATTTCTCGGCCGGTTGGCGTTCGATCGCCTCGCGGGCGGCGAAGCGGAGGAAACGGTCCTTGCTGGCGAGTGACGGCCAAGCCTTGGCGATGGCGTCCAGGCCGGCATCGGCGGTTTGCAGGGTTTCAAGCGAGTGGCGGAGTTTCGCCTCGGCGGTGGGTTCGGTTTTCGCAGCGGCGACGGTGCTTTCCGAGCCGGTGTAGGTCACCCGATAGAGCGCAGACTGGCTCTTGCGGCCACCGGTGGTGAAATACATTGCGCCGTCCTCGCGGCGGATGATGGCGTCGGTGAAGGGCATTGGTTTGCCCGCGACGAATTCCTCTTTCTCCGCCTTGAAGCTCGCGCCATCCGGGGTGAAATGGATCGCCCACATGGTGCCGTAGGTCCAGTCGAGCGCATACATCGCGCGCTGATATTTTGCCGGGAATTTCGCGCCCGTGCCGAAGACCGTGCCGGTCGGGGAACCGGGGCCGATGTCCACTGCGGCGGGTAGCGAGTCGGCATAGTAGCTCGGCCAGCGGCCGGCACCGGAGCGCCAACCGTAATCGCCACCGCTGACGATGTGGTTGATGCGGGTCGGCACATACCAAGGCGATCCGAGATCCCATTCCATGTCGGAGTCGAAGGTGAAGAGCTCGCCATTCGCGTCGAAGGCGATGTCGTATTGGTTGCGGAAGCCACCGGCGAAAAGCTCCACGCGCTTGCCGTCCGGGTCGGTTTTGCAAACGTAGCCGCCGGGAGCGAGGATGCCCTTGGCATGGCCGTTAGCATCCCAGAGGCGGGTGATGAGGTGATCCTCGCCGACGGCGACGGGCCGGATGTAGTCGAGGTTGTCCGGGAGTTTCGTGTGGTTACCGTTGGCGAAATAGATCGATTTTCCATCGGGCCCGAGAACGATGCCGTGGGTTCCGTGTTCGCCGCCGCCGTCGCATTTGCGGATGAAATCGGCCTTGTCGTATTGGTCGTCGCCGTCGGTGTCCTTGAGGCGCCAGAGACCCTTGTCGGTCATCTCGTTATTCATCAGATAGAGGCTGTCAAAGGCGTAGAGCAG
>JBBQDJ010000494.1:0-2684 GCA_038319595.1 Verrucomicrobiales bacterium | reverse complement strand
GAGCGCCGCTTTGAAACATCCGACCGTCGAGGCCGTGATTGCCATCCACGAGGAAGTTCTCAAAGCCCATGGCGGCAGCCCAGGCCTGCGTTCCCGGGAACTGTTGGAGTCTGCCGTGGCTGCTCCACAGGCGACGATGATGGGTGCACCGATGATTTCCGAACCCATCGAAATTGCGGCGGCCTATTTTTACTATCTTTGTAGCAACCACGCGTTTGTGGACGGCAACAAGCGTGTCGCTCTCGCAACGTGTTTGGTTTTCCTGAGCGAAAACGGTCTGCTGCCCAATGAAGATCTCGATGTTGATGCTTGGGAAAAGCTCACTCTGGCAATCGCGGCTGGAAGCTTGAGCCGTGACGAAGTGACCAACGCGCTGCGCGGGCTGATCCGATGATTTGCCCGCCGAAACCCCGACAGTGGATTGAAAACTAACCTCTCGACCACAAGTTCCGTGTGCACCTTTCCCTTGCCATGAAAAACATCACGTTGAGCGCTGATGAGCATCTCATCGAACACGATAAGGAGGGTGGACACTTCTGTCCGCCTAGCCAATGCGGTGACCAAGAACCCGCGCGAAGCACTTCTCGTGCGCGATCCATTGGCAGCACGACAGGAGTGTCGTGCCTCCTTATGCGCCAATTTCAATTTTGCGTAACACCAGAATAATTACCGAAATATCCCTCAGAATCAGATTTTACATATGATGACCAAATTCCGCCCATGCATCGACCTCCACCAAGGCAAGGTGAAACAAATCGTCGGCGGCAGCTTGCGCGACGATGGCGCAGAACCGACGGAGAATTTCGTCTCGGACCGGCCTGCGGGTTGGTTCGCGGAATGTTTTCGTGACGACGGTCTAACCGGTGGCCACGTGATCAAGCTGGGGCCGGGAAATGATGACGCGGCGCGAGAGGCGCTCGCAGCGTGGCCGGGTGGCTTGCAGATCGGCGGCGGAATCAACGAAACCAATGCGGCGGACTGGCTGGCTGCCGGGGCCAGCCATGTGATCGTGACGTCGGCGTTGTTTGATGCGGAGGGAAAATTTCAGGAAGAGATCTTGCGCTCACTGGTCGGGAAAATCGGCAGGGACAAGCTGGTGATCGACCTGTCTTGCCGCACGACACCGGGCGGATGGACCGTGGCGATGAATCGGTGGCAGACACTCACGGAACTCAAGATCGATCACGCGACTTTGGATCGGCTCGCGCCGTTTTGTGATGAATTCCTGATCCACGCCGCCGATGTGGAAGGGCTGTGCCGGGGCATCGATGCGGAGCTGGTGGCCCACCTCGGAAGCTGGGGTAAAATCCCGATCACTTACGCCGGTGGAGCGGCGACGATGGACGACGTGTTACGGGTCGAACAGGCGGGCCACGGCGTCGTGGACGTGACGGTGGGCAGCGCGCTGGATCTTTTCGGCGGCAAAGGCCTGCGCTACAAGGACTTGGTGACTTGGAATCGCCGTGATGACTGAGTTTGCGGGAAAGCGGTTGCAGGTTTCCCGCCCCCTGTCTTAGGCTTCGTCTGTGCTGCACATGGACCTGCAAACTTACGCCGAAGGAGCGGTGCTGAATCGCGATTTTCTGCGATCCGTGTTCCAGTCGATGCTCCGGGCGAGGATCCTCGAAAACAAGCTCTCTAGCCTCTATAAGGCCGGAAAAATCGTCGGTGGCGTCTATCTCGGACGCGGTCAGGAGGCGGTCAGTGCGACCCTAGGCACCTCGTTGATCCAAGGCACCGATTTTTTCGCCCCGCTGATCCGTGATCAAGCGGGGAGAACGGCGTTCGGCGAGCCATTGATCGACTGCACCCGGACCTACCTCGGCTCAGTCGAAGGACCGATGCGCGGCCGCGATGGCAACATCCACCGCGGGAGGCCCGCCATCGGAATGCCGGCGATGATTTCCAATCTCGGAGCACAGGTGCCATTGATCGCGGGCATGCTTTTCGCAAAACGCCTTCAAGGAACCCTGACCGGACGCGTCGGGGCGACCTGCATCGGTGACGGTGCGACTTCAACCGGTGCGTTCCACGAAGGACTCAATCTCGCCGCCGTCGAAAGACTGCCGATGGTCGTCGTCGTCGGCAACAACCAGTTCGCCTATTCCACTCCTAACAACCGCCAGTTCGCCTGTGTGGATCTGGTAGAAAAGGCGCGTGGCTATGGGGTCGGTGGATTTTCCGTCGATGGCACGGATCTGATGGCGTGCGTCTCCGTGATCGGCGAGGCCGTTAGACGGGCACGCGAAGGCGGCGGTCCCCAGATGGTCGTCGCACGGTTGCTGCGTCTATCAGGACACGGCGAACATGATGACGGTTCCTACGTACCGACCGAGATTCGCGGCGGCCATTACGGGCGCGACTGCATCGAAGTCGCGATGCGGCAGCTGGTGGAAAATGGCTTTGCCTCGGTGGATGAGATTCTCGCCTGGCAGGACCAGTTTTCCGAAGAAGTGCAGCGCGCCGTCGCCCAAGCCCAACAGGAAAACGTGCCGGATCCCTATCAGGAAGACTGGACCGCCCTTTCCACCCGGTTTCCCCTCCCCCAGCCTACTTTCCCGTGAGTGTGACCTACATCGACGCCATCCGCGAGGCTCAGGAGAAACTCCTGCGCGAAGACGACCGTGTGTTTCTCTATGGACAGGACATCGCCACTTTTGGCGGTGCGTTTAAAGCGACCAAGG
>JBBQDJ010000493.1:0-2711 GCA_038319595.1 Verrucomicrobiales bacterium | reverse complement strand
GTCGAGCCAGCGTTTCAGCTCGGTCGCGGCGATCTTGGGCGAGGTGTAGTTGGCCGGGCGGATGCTCTCCATGCCGAAGGAAATGATCTCCTTCTTGATCCGCACCAGCATTCGGTTGAACGGTTGTTTGTCACTGATGCTCACCTTCGGCTCCAGCCCTTCGAGGCCCGGTATTTTCCGCAGTTTCGCCAGCAACCCATCGATCGATTCCGCCGCACCGGCGACGAACAGATTGATCCCCTCGCTGCTCAACAGAATCGTCCCTTTCAGGTCATGGGATTTGCAAAACGCGGTCAGTTCCTCTCGCAGGTCCTTGAGACCGGTAAGTTCGGCGAAGCGGTAGGTCGAAATATTCGTGACGGAAGGCACGGCGGAAAAACAGCACGAAGCCCGATCCGTTGCCAGTGAAGAAAGCGGAATCTTTCCCCACGGATTGGCAAACTTCAATTTGCCGAGGTTATTCCAACCCATTCACCATCCCGGCCGCCAGACCTATTTTCCCGGCACCTTCCGGCCGTTTTGCCTCCGGGATCAAGAGGGCCTCCACGGGCGCTCCATGGGGCCAGTTAATCAAGTCGCGCGCGGACCCAGCGGATGAAACGCTGGGTTGTTTGTGAAGCCATCTGATGGCGGAATTGATGAAGTTTCGGATTTCCGAACAGAAATTTTCCGCCATCATCGCGGAGTGGACTGGATCACGCAGGCGGCACTGGGCGCATGGGTCGGAGAACTGATGATGGGCAAGCGCTTGGGCAAACGGGCCCTGGCGTGGGGAGCCCTGTTCGGAGTGATGCCCGGGTGGCTAGAGTGGGTGGCTTCACTGGTTCTCGACACGGCGCGGGAACTGGCGTGTCACCACGCGCTCGCCCACTCGCTGCCGCTGATGGCGCTTGGCTCATGGGGCATCGGCCGCGGGCTGGCACAGCTTTGGAAACGCGAGAAAATCAACCGCTCGGACGCCGGGATTTTCGTATTCACCGTTTGGGCAGTCCACGTGCTCACGGACTGCCTCGCCACCGAAGGCGCAGCGCTGCTGTGGCCGTTCCTCGCCAAGCGGGTGGCTTTCCATCTCCTCTATCCGATCGATCTCCTTTTCACCGGTCCTTTGTTAGTATCCGTGCTGTGGCTGGCATTCCTCAAGGAGCCACCACTGAAAAAAAGCCGTGGAAAAAAGCCGCCACCACCGTCGGTCCGTGGCAAACTCCGCAATTGGGGCCTTGGCCTCTGCGCCGGCTACCTGCTGCTCGCATTGGGGATGAAATTCATCGCTTCATCCGGATTCGATGGTGATCTCGCCCGCCGCGGCACGAAATACCAACGCCGCATGGAATCCCCCACCCCATACAATTTCCTGTTGTGGCGGTCGGTCGTCGATCTCGGCGACGAGTTCCGGGTCGGCTACCGGACGGTATTCGAAAAACATGACTCACCGGTGCGATGGACGGTCTATCCGAAGGGCGCCGAAGCGCTCGCCAAAGTCGCCGACCTTCGAGAAACCCAAACCCTCACCTCAATCACCGACGGTTGGTGGCTCGCCCGGCCTCATATCAAAGGTGCATGGCTCGGCGATCTGCGGTTCTGTGAGACGCGGATCTGGGGCAGCAAGAAAGACGCCGTGGACAGCCGTTTGGCCGCTTCATGGCTCATCGATGCGAAGAATGACGATCATCGCCTGCGGGAAATTGTTCCCAGCCAAGCGGCCCCCGGCGATCTCATGCGGATGGGCCAAAGAATCACCGGCGACCGTGCCTCCTGGGAAGCGAATCCCCGCCTAGCAGGAGTGGAGGGAAGTCTCCCGGAATTCCTGCCAGTCGAGGAGTGATACCAAAATAAGGGGGATGGATCTCCGGTCCATTCTCTTCAATTTCACCGCACCGAGGAGAAGGGACCGGAGATCCCTTCCCCTTACGATGGGCGATCTCAAATCAACGATTGCCAGGAACAACTTCCGCCGGGGCAGGGATGGGGCTTTCATGACCAGCGAGCTTCTTCACCAACCCCACAAACTCCGCGCGATCTTCCGTGGTGTCGTCGGCGAGGCCGGGCTTCGCGAGGGCGATCAACTCGTCCCAGCTCATTTCCCTCGCCTCATCCATGCCACGGAGCTTCATACCTAACAAAGCGGCGGCGGTGGCGAATTGGAAGTCACCATCAGCCTTGTCCAATGCTGCGGGATCGCCCGTCAAAGGAAACTCGATCTTGCTGCTTTCGTCACCTTCCGGGTGCTTATGGCGGAGCTTCACGGTGAGCCATTCATCGGTGGTTTTAGGCTTTTCCTCAGGGTTCTGGTATTTCAAACCATCGGTGCCGGATGCCACGCCGGGAGGTGTTAGTTCGTAAAAGGCGGTGACAGTGTGGCCCGCGCCGATGTCGCCGGCATCGACCTTGTCGTTGTTGAAATCCTCGTTGCGGAGAACCCGGTTGGCATAGCCGATCAAGCGATAACTGCCGACCTTGGCGGGATTAAACTCCACCTGGATTTTCACGTCCTTCGCAATGGTGACCAAGGTGCCTGCTAGATTTTGAAGGAACACCTTCCGTCCCTCGGCCTCGGAGTCGATGTAGAAATAGTTGCCATTCCCGTCATGGGTGATGGCGTCCATCATTGCATCGTTGAGGTTGCCCGACCCGAATCCGGCGACCGTTAGATAGACTCCGCTTTTCGCCTTATCCTTGACGAGCTCGACCAGCGATTGCTGGCCGGTGACGCC
>JBBQDJ010000492.1:0-2728 GCA_038319595.1 Verrucomicrobiales bacterium | reverse complement strand
AATCCCTATCTCCACTGGATTCTAACCGGAACCCACGGTGAGGTGCTGCCGGAGGCATTGGCGGAAAACAATTTTGATCTCATTCGAGAGGCGCTGGCAGATGGAAAATTCGAAGCGGTGCCGGATTCGCTGGAAGGCTGGCTCAATGAAATTCATCCCCGCCGCCGCTATGACGCTTTCAATCTGAGCGACATTTTCGAATACATGAGCGTGCCAAACACGCAGGACCTGTTGCAGAGAATCATCGCCGGAGCGAATCCAAGCGCGCGCCTCGCATATTGGAACATGCTGGCTCCGCGGTCGCGGCCCGAGGCGCTGGCACATCGATTGAAATCATGCGCTGACGAAGCGGACGCACTCTTCGCCAAAGACCGCGCCTTTTTCTACAGTCGCTTTGTAGTCGAGGAGGTCGTCGGTTGAATCTGCGGGAATGGCTGGCGATCGCAGGCGTCTTGGCGGGATTGTTTCTCGGCCTGCCGCTGATTCGAGGGTTAGCCCGGCGTGTCGGTGCATCGCCGGAGGTCGCGAGGAAATCGATCCATGTCGCGATGGGGCTGTCTTGCGCGGCATTCCCCTGGGTGTTTGACCGAGCGCTGCCGGTGTGGACCCTGGCGGCCTTCGCCACGATCCCGCTGGGCTTGATCCGGATACTTCCCGCCCTGAAAACGGGCGTGGGCTCGGCCCTTCACGGAATCGACCGGCCTTCTTACGGTGAGATCCTTTTCGCGCCGGCGGTCGCCACGGTGTTCGCCCTGGCCGATGGCGATCTCTATCTCTATCTGATTCCGATCTTGATTCTAACCATCGCCGACGCCGCCGGAGCCTTGGTCGGCACGCACTGGGGCAGGCGGCGTTACGGCTCGGGCGAAGGTTTCAAAACCGTCGAGGGCTCAATCATCTTTTGGTTCACCGCCGTCCTTTGCGGGTTCCTGCCGCTCATGCTGGGTGGGCGGGTGGACACGATGCACGCCTTGTGGATCGGCCTGATCCTAGGAATCCTTGCGATGATGGCGGAAGGAATCTCGGACCGGGGATTCGACAATCTGGTGATTCCCGTGGGCAGCTTTTTCGTGTTGGAGAAACTGTTGCCCTTGGAGATGCCGGGACTGATCGGGCGATTCATCGTGCTGGCGCTACTGCTGGTCCTAGTGCTTGTCGGGTCGCGGTGGTCCACCCTCAGCGGCGGAGCTTTGTTAGGAAGTATGCTGCTGGGATACGGCTGCGCGGTGATGGCCGACTGGCGTTTCGCACTGCCGCCGGTAGCGGTGTTTGTCTGCCATGTCGTGACGACGCGGAAACATTGCCTAACGGGAAAAATTGATCATCGATTAGATGCGGTGCTTTCCCACACGATCGCCTGTCTGCCGTGGGTGATCGCCGTGGAATTCGCCCAAATCCCCATTTCCGTAGGGCTGGCCGGAGTTTCCTTCGCAATGGGCGCGCAACTCGCCATCCTTGATACCGCGACGCGGACGTGGATGCCCCATCTCACAGCGACGCCGCTTCGTTCAGTGGCGAAGGGATTTTTGGTCGCTTCACTACCCGGGCTGGTCTGGCTTTGGCCAGAGTCCGCGAGGCTGTTAGCACCGGTGACGGCCGCGCTGGTCTGTATGTGGGCGGCCACTTGGCTTTTTCTAAAAATCCAGTCAGATTATCGAGGCCATGTGACGGGACTTTGGATCATCAAAGGACTGCTCGCGCTTGCTGCCTCGATCCCCGCATTTTTGCTCTGATGAAATCATTCAAGTTACCTGTTTCCCACGAATCCGATGCACGGATCGAATTAGTGGCCATGGAAGGTGTTCCGACTGTCTCAGTCGGAAGCGAAGGCAAGAAGAACCCGGCTGAGACAGCCGGGACACGTTCGGTCGTTGCCTCTGCGGCGCTGTGGTGGCGTGACACGCCGATTGTTGACGGCTGCCGGATTGGAACCATCGGCGACTTCATGGCGGATGATGCGGATTCTGCAAAGCGTTTGCTAGACGGTGCCGCCAATCACCTTCGCGAACAAGGCTGCCACATCGCCGTCGGTCCGATGAACCGCAACACCTGGCAGCGGCACCGCTTCGTGGTTGAAAGCGGCGGGCGTGGGCCTTTTCTGTTGGAACCACGCAACCCACCCAAATATCCCACCTGGTGGAAACAGGCGGGGTTTTCCGTGCTTTCGGGCTACTCGTCCTCGGTGATGCCGCTGGATGGCGGCGAGGTCATTTCTCCGGCGGTCAAATCGCGACTGCTCAGGTCACTCATTGTTAGGAGGCTGGATCCGGCGCGTTACGAGGATGAGTTGCGGAAAATTCACGCCGTCAGTCTCAAGAGCTTCTCTAGCAATTTTCTCTATACGCCGCTGGAAGAAGAGGAGTTCCTCGCCGCCTATCGGAATGTCCGGGATCAGGTGGACGCGGATTTGGTAAGGATCGCCGAGCGCGATGGAGTTTCGTGCGGATTTGTCTTCGGCATTCCCGATCTGGAAGCGGTGGCACGCGGTGAGAAACCCGCGATCATCGTGAAGACCCTCGCCGTCGATCCGGCGTCGCGCTGTGCCGGGCTGGGGAGCTTGTTGGTCGATGATCTTCACCGGACGGCTCGGGAAAAAGGCTACACCGAAGCCATCCACGCGCTTCAGCATGAGACTAACACTTCCTTGAAAATCACCGGTCGTCACCACGGTGAGGTCATCCGTCGCTATGCCTTATTTTCCCGACTGCTATGAATCTCGTTTCGTTGT
>JBBQDJ010000491.1:0-2748 GCA_038319595.1 Verrucomicrobiales bacterium | reverse complement strand
CCTTCACGCTGCGCTCCAGTTCGTCGCGGATGGAAAGCAAATCCTCGCGATTTTGACTGCGAACCGCCTGGAGTTCCTGTACCGACCATAGCTCGACGTAGCGGCTGAAGACGTCGTTCAGCACCCCGGCGACCTGCGCTCGGGCATCGGCCTTCGCCGACGTTTTTTCGATTATCGCGTAGTTCTGGCGGAGGCCGAAGTAACTGCGCTTGAGCGGCTGCATCAGCTTGAGCTCCACGACCGGTTCGTCATTGAGTGCCCGGAATTCAGCCTCTAACCGTGGGTTGGGAATTTCGGTGATGGCGAGAGTCTCCGCAATTCGGATTTTCAGATCAGAATCCGCACTAATAATGCTGGGGTGGTTCCGCAACCCTTCGCGAAGGGCTGCTGATAGTGTTAGGGAATCGGCAGCGGCGCAGTTGGCCGCAGTCATGGCGCTTAAGCCGGAAAGCAGGAGAAGGGTAAATTGATTGGTAATTTTATACATATCGGTGGTGTTTGAGGATCCATGGAGAGGCGGACGGCAAACGCAGCCGCGGCAAACTCTTGGGTTGTCGCCGACGTCGTGGCCCCCTGCAATTGCGCGGGGGGGGACTCACCGACGGGCGAAAGTCGCGGGCACGAGGGTGCCCGAACGCATCAAGCCACCTGGGGCGGCTTGGTCATTTCAAACACCGGTCCATCCGGTCCAACGTCATCCAAAAATTCTGGGGAACCTAGCGTGATCGGCAGGAACAACTGCTCCCCGACAAGCCCTTCGCAGGCCGATAGTTCAGGGCCAGTCGATGTAAGATGATGGTGGTGATCGCCATCTTCATCACTTTGCGAATCGTGCTCTGAATGCTCTGGCCCCTGCGATTCCCCATGCGAGTGGTGTTCCGCGTGATCGGCCTCATGAACATCGCTGTGGGCGTGCTCGAAGACATAGGTAAACCGGCCGCCGGTGATCGAGAAGAGCGCGAAACAAACCAGCAACAACAAGCGACAAATGGAGCCGCTGCCAAAAACACCCTCGGTCCGTCTGGACGAAGCAGGGAGACTGGAATGTTTTTCAGGATGAAACATGGATTTGCCAGCACGTCAATTCAGCAACAGGCGGGGACTTCCTGAGGCCATTATAGGTCAATGGCAAGATCGTTTCGAGATTTTGACGTTCAGGAATCGTTGAATCTGGAGAATCTCCAGTGAAGCCGAGGATGGTTGGGTAGGAAATGTTGGTCGTCTTTAAGTCCATCCTCATGGGCACATCTTTCGTTGAATTTTTCAATCGTGCCGCACATTTTCTAACAACCTCAGCGAATTCAGAATCACCAGCAAGGTCGCCCCGGTGTCGGCGAGGATGGCTCCCCACAACCCGGCGAGGCCCATGAACGCGAGGACGAGGACGACCGCTTTGATGCCAAGGGCGAAGGCGATGTTGAAACGGATGATGTTCAGCGTGCGGCGGCCGGTGAGGATCGTCTCGGCCACTTTCGTTAGGTCATCCTTCATCAGGGCGACGTCTGCGGTCTCGATCGCGGTGTCGCTGCCGATCGCGCCCATGGCAAAACCCACGCTGGCCACGGCCAGCGCCGGAGCATCGTTCACGCCGTCGCCGATCATGCCGACGTATTGATAGTGGCTAACCAACTGGCGGACGTGCTCGACCTTTTGTTCGGGCATGAGATCACCGATGGCTTCGTCGATGCCCGCTTGCTTCGCGATGGCAGCGGCGGTGCGCGGGTTGTCACCACTGAGCATGATGATTTTCTCCACGCCTGCCTGGTGGATGAGACGGAGTGCTTCCGCAACTTCCGGCCGCAGAATGTCGGCGATCGCGATGATGCCGAGGATTTCCCCGGCGCAACCGTCGTGCGGCGTATGGCCGAGGACGGCAAGCGATTGGCCGTTCTCTTCAATGGTGGCGAGCACGGCCTCGACCTCCGGACCGCAGAGTCCGGTGTCATGAGTCATCGCATGATTGCCGATGAAATGCGGATGGCCGTCGATGGTGGCCACCGCGCCGCGCCCAGTGACGGAGAGGTAGCTGTTCGTGGCCGGAATTGTTAGGCAGCGAGCCTTTGCCGCCTCGGTGATGGCGATGGCCAGCGGATGCTGCGAATGGGAGTTGATGGCGGCAGCGCGGGCGAGGATCTCATCTTCGGTTAGAGCGGAGCGTGAAATGATGGAAACCATCTGCGGCCTGCCGCGGGTGATGGTGCCGGTTTTATCCACCGCGAGAGCCCGGAGTTTGCCGACGACTTCTAGGTGGACTCCGCCTTTCACCAAGACACCGCGCCGGGCCAACGCGGTGAGACCGGATACGATGCTGACCGGGGTCGAAATCACCAAGGCACAAGGACAGGAAATAACGAGCAACACCAGCGACTGATAGATCCAAAATGGCCAAGGCTGCTTGAACAACAACGGCGGAACGAGAGCGACGAATAAGGCGACCAGAAAAACCACCGGCGTATAGACCGCAGCGAAGCGATCCACGAATCGTTGGGTCGGCGGCTTGTTTTCCTCCGCCTCGCCAACGAGCTGGATGATGCGGGCGAGAGTGGATTCCGAAGCCGGTTTCGTAACTCGAACCGTTAGAAAGCCTTCACCGTTGACGGTGCCCGCGTAAACCGGATCCCCCGCGGTTTTGTCCACCGGGATTGATTCCCCGGTGATTGCCGCCTGGTCCACGCTTGAGCCACCGGAAATCACCTCGCCGTCGAGCGGGATGCGGCTGCCGCTTTTCACCAGGATTTCCGAATCCAC
>JBBQDJ010000490.1:0-2788 GCA_038319595.1 Verrucomicrobiales bacterium | reverse complement strand
CGACAGGATTTCATGGTCGAGCATCCGACTGGGTTTCAAGTCCGCGTCGCTCAACAGGGGAGGGTGCCTGACGGTATTTTGGCCGTCCTCAAAAGGACTCCCAAACATCACTCCGCAGACATAGTAAGGTTCGACGACCTTCCCATCCACTAGGAATCCGTTGGACCCAATGGCTTTTTCCCAGGCGAGCGAGGCATCGGTAATCGCTTTCCAGCGGGTGGCTTCACGTTCCAGCCCAAGCATTTCCGCACTCACTTGAAACGCATCTGAGACGAATCTCAGATAGACGAGGTCGGCGGACCCTTTGTAATTGAAGCCGCCGTCGGTTCCCGCCACCCGACGGAGGAAATGCCCCACATCCTGGCTTGCCTCCTGAAAACCAGCGACGTCGCCGGTTTCAGACGCCCGCCAGGATCGTGCGGTGATAAAATAGGCTGCCTCGATTAGCATAAGGTTGGGAGAGTCTCTGGAGAACTGATGCTTTCTAGCCATCTGGTCGATAGGATGGAGCGTGGTGAGAATCGCTTGGCGCTTGAAATGCATTGCGTCGAGGTAGTTTTCAAACAACGGTTGACTCTTTGCCTCCGCGATCATTGCTGATGCCCGATCGGCCCGAGCCTGGTCGGTGATCTTGAAGATTAGGACTTCCTGCACCGTTCCGTCGGCTTTCCTGTGATTGACCAATTTGGATTCGAACGCGGAGCGCAATTCCACCGCAGCGGCGAGCCAGGTGAACCACGCGTTCTCCGGATCGAGCCGATGGGCGGTTTCTAAGAAATCCGGTGGCAGCAACCGATTACTTCGGACGTATGCTACGGCATATTCGGCAAAGTAGGCGGGGTTGTCCGGATCGAGACGCCATAGCTCTTCTCGTGCTGATAACTCGGGGTTGTAAATCGTGAGCAGCGTTTGCTCGCGCGTCAAATTGCGGGTGAAATCAGCGGGCTGTTTCGGCATGTAGACCGTCTCACGCCCGATCCGTTCCCGCCTAGCCACATAGCGGCCGATTTCCTGATAGTCCCGCACTACTACGGTCGCGGAAACAACGATCAAGGCGCTCCATACCATCGCCTGCCAATCGCGTAGCCCCCGCTTCGCATCCACGGTGTTCCAGCGGGCTACGGCGTCTTCAGCCCCGGGAGCATCCTCCGTCACCAGCTCACCCAACAGCCGTGTCGCGGTTAGATGCATCTCGGCGCTGTCCTCCAGCGGACGAACCGCAGATTCAATGAGACGCACTTTCGGCACGGACATGGTCAGGATCTATCGAATCTCTGCCGGCTGGGGAATCGCTATGTTCACGGGTGTTTCAAGGTTGCGCAGGTCGGCATTGAGTTGAACGGCGATCCTCGCCGATGCGTATGACTCACTGTTGGCGCTTCAACGCGAGTTCCACGAGCTGTTGGGAAATCTTGCGGATTTCTTTCATCGTCTCTGGAGTGGGCTCCTTGCCGTCCTCGAGCGTCATCTTTGTGGATAGGCCAGCAAGCACCTCATGCATGGCCAGATAATTCGGGCGGTCCGAAATCCGCGGCTCCAGTCCGGTGAGGCAATCCGAATAATATTCCGCGATGTCTTCCCGCATCACCTTCTGTGCACGTTCCACCGAAAATTGTTTATCCACGGCCACTGTGGAAACCTCCAAAGCTCGGATCCAGCCGCCTAACGAAATTAAGTGGGCCAAATCTGTATCTCGGAGTATGACCAATTCATTCTCCACGTCCCGCTGAGTGGAAGATAACTCTTTCTTCAGTTGCGCCACATCGCCCTTCTTCGCACTCTCTAACAATCCTGCCGCGTGGCGATTGACCCGGTCCCCCGCGCCCAGGGCTTTGCCATAACGAGTCAAATCCTTCGCCATTTCCTCAACGCCTTCTAACTGATCGGCTTGAACCATGAGGAAACCATCCGCAATGAGAAAGCCCAGTTCGATCGCGAGATCCGCACGATCCTGGGACATCCGCGCCGGCATTTTCCGCGCCACCTCGGCGATGGGCAAGGGCATCAAAAACTGCAAAGTATCGAACACCTTGGAGATCGAAGGAGCGGTGAATTGGTTCACTGCAAGTTCCTCACGGAAATACGAATCATCGAGCAAGTCTTTGGGGGGCTCTCCATTGGGTCCGGCAGCATCCGCAGCCACTTCCTTGGGATCTGGTGCACCCTCGATTTTCAAGGAATCCTCCTCGGTCATCGCCGGCGTGGCCAGGGCGAGCAATAGGGAAAAACTCAGTAATTTCAGCTTCATGCAGGGAGACTGCCACCACCGTGCCCTGAATGCTAGGAATTTGCTTTTGCGGGAGGGGGAAAGAATGTGTCCCGACTGTCTCAGTCGGGAGGTGAATCCGGCTGAGACAGCCGGGACACACTTGAAAGCGGCTCTTCGGCATTCAGAATCGCCCAGTAATGTCAGCGACACCCGTTGGGACTTGGTCAGTCGTGTCGGTCTAACGACCTTCCGTTTGGATCAAAGTCGCAGTCCCTCACCATTTCGAAGCGTGCGGAAGGGCTGGGACAAGCGGGCGCATTCGCTTTCAAATTCCAGTGGAGAGGCGGTGTTGAATTCGAACAGGTCGTAGTGGTGTGGCACGGCGAGTCCGGCTCCGATCTCAAATGCGAGGGCGGCGGCTTCCGTGCCGTTGAGGTTGCCCGAGACGCGGCGCTCCGGAAGGTTGCCGTTGATGGGAACCATCGCGACATCGGGTGCGAAAGGCTTCAGGGCTTCTGCAAGTCCATCGTGCCACAAGGTGTCGCCGCTGTGGTAGAGGGTGATGCCGCCGAGCCGGGC
>JBBQDJ010000489.1:0-2803 GCA_038319595.1 Verrucomicrobiales bacterium | reverse complement strand
TGCCGACCTGCTCGCCCCGGAAGTCGATTTCTTTTCTATCGGGACCAACGATCTGATCCAATACACCGTCGCCGTTGACCGCGTGAATCCCCATGTCGCGGATCTCTATCGGCCGACGCATCCCGCCGTCATCCGATTGATCAAACGCACCATCGACGCCGCAAAGGACAACGGCATCTGGACGGGGATCTGCGGTGAAATGGCCGGCGACATCCGCCTGACGCCACTTTTGTTAGGGCTCGGCGTCGAGGAACTCTCCGTGGGACCACAACAAGTTCCACGCGTCGGCCAGGCGATCCGCTCGCTCAACTATGCTGCTTGCGCGGCGATGGCGGACGAAGCGCTCCGCCACACGCGCAGCCAGGGAATCCTCGATCTCTCGATGGATCTCGCACGGCAGCATTACGCCGAGTTGCTGGATTGATTTTCCGCAGGGTATCCTCCCTTGCATGCTGAGACTGATGAAAACGCATTGGCCGAAACGCTGATTTTGACGATGATGCCTGCATGACTACGAACCTCAAACTGAATGTCCGCCGCGCCGACGAGCGCGGTCACGCTGAACATGGCTGGCTTGATAGCTGGCACACGTTTTCCTTCGCCGACTATTACGACCCGGCGCACATGGGATTCCGTTCGCTGCGGGTGATCAATGACGACCGGATCAGCGGCGGCGGTGGTTTTTCCAGCCATCCCCATCGCGATATGGAGATTTTTTCATACCTGTTAGCCGGAAAACTGGCGCACAAGGACTCCATGGGAAACAGCCGCGTCCTCAAGCCAGGTGAGATCCAAATGATGCGCGCCGGTTCCGGTGTCCTGCATTCCGAGTTTAACCCGTCCGCCACCGAACCCGCGCACCTCCTGCAAATCTGGATCACGCCCGATACCCGCGGCCTTACCCCGGCTTACACCGAGTGGAATCCCGCTCCGGGCCGCGAAAACGAGGTCAAAACCCTCGTGATCTCCAAGGACGGCCGCGACGGATCCGCCACCATCGCCCAGGATGCGTCGATCTATCTGCTCAAGCTGCCCGAAGGCATGGAAACTCGCCACGCGCTAACTGCTGGCCGCGGATTGTGGCTCCACGTCGCGACCGGCACCATCACGGTGAACGGCATCGAGCTGTCCGCCGGCGACGCGCTCTCGCTGGAAGAAGCCGGTGAAATCACTATCATTGGCTCCGCCGGAAATTCCCAAGCCATTCTGTTCGATCTCAAGTAATCAAAATCCATCCACCCCCGAAGCACACACCAAATGAAAACGAAATTCAAATTGACCGCCCTTGCCCTGGCCTCCGCCGCCGGATTCGTCTCCTGCGACAATCCCGCCGACAAGACGACGGACGCGAAGGTCACCGCAGCCGTTGACAAAACCTCCACCTCCGCCGCCGGTGGCACCAAGTATGTCTTCTCGTCCACCTCGGAAGTGAACTTCATCGGCTCCAAGGTCACCGGCAGTCATCACGGCGGATTCAAGTCCTTCACCGGCTACTTCACCATCAAGGATGGAGCTCCGGTTGGAAATGACCACAAGGTCGTCATCGACATGAAATCCACCTTCGCCGACGACGAGAAACTAACCGGCCATCTCAAGAGTCCGGATTTCTTCGATGTTGAGAAATTCCCCGAAGCCACCTTCGACGTCACCGAGCTCAAGAAAAATTCGGAAACCGCCTACACCATTGCCGGCAATTTCACGTTGCACGGAATGACCAAGAATATCAGCTTCCCGGCAACGGTCAGCCAAAGCGGCGGTAATGTCATGATCCAGTCGAAATTCGACATCAACCGCAAGGACTTCGGCATCGTCTACGCAGGCAAGGCTGACGACCTGATCCGCGATGAAGTCGTCATCGAATTAAAACTCGAAGCCAAGCCCGAAGCTTAAACCTCCGCTCTGCATTGTATGTTAGATCCTCTCTTCCAACCGCTCCAAGCCGGAGCCTTCCATCTCCCTAACCGGATGATCATGGCGCCACTCACCCGCTGCCGCGCATCCGCCGGGCGGGTGCCAAATGCGATGATGGCCGAGTATTACGTCCAGCGCGCGGCGTTCGGCATGATCCTCTCGGAGGCCACTTCCATCACCCCGCAGGGCGTCGGTTATCCTAACACCCCGGGCATCTGGTCTGACGAACAAGTCGAAGGCTGGAAGCTCGTCACCCGCGCGGTCCACAATGCCGGTGGACAAATCCTCCTCCAGCTTTGGCATGTCGGCCGCATTTCCGATCCCATCTATCTGAATGGCGAATTGCCAGTCGCGCCGAGCGCGATCGCCGCCGCCGGCCATGTGAGCCTAGTCCGTCCCATGAAGGAGTTCGTCACCCCGCGGGCACTGGAACTCGCCGAGATTTCTGGGATTGTTAGTCATTACCGACGCGCTGCGGGAAACGCCAAGGCCGCCGGTTTCGACGGAGTCGAAATCCACGCGGCGAACGGCTATCTAATCGACCAGTTCCTCCAAGACTCATCGAACCTCCGGGACGATGAATACGGCGGCTCTATCGAAAACCGCGCCCGCTTCCTGTTGGAAGTCACCGATGCTGTCGTCTCCGTCTGGGGTGCCGACCGGGTGGGAATCCATCTCGCGCCGCGGGGAGATGCCCATGGTGTCGGCGATTCTAACATCTCGGCGGTCTTTCATCACGCGGCCACCGAACTTGGAAATCGCAAGCTCGCCTTCTTGTGTGCCCGTGAGTCCTACGACCAACCCGCACTCGGCCCCTCGCTTAAGCAGGCCTTCGGCGGCGTTTACATCGCCAACGAAAGCTTCACCGCCGAGTCCGCCCGCGAGGCGATCT
>JBBQDJ010000488.1:0-2839 GCA_038319595.1 Verrucomicrobiales bacterium | reverse complement strand
CGGGTAGGGGTTCCTGGATTTTCAGCGTGAGCAACCGCACGGAGTGAGGATGATCCTTGCCGCTGGCCGCACCAAGCGCGGATTGCTTCGGGAAACCTTATTTTCCGGCTTTGAAAACAATCTTGCCCCCGGACCTGAGTCAGGGGATGCTGTGGCCACAGCGAAACGCATGGCAGCCAAGGACAACAAGAAGCGGGGCGAGGTCCCCGAGCCTAACCGATGGTCGAACGAGATCATCGGCATCATCTGGATCACGGCGGGATTGTTGCTGCTCTTGTCACTGGTGAAATACAGCCCGGCGGACCTGCCACGTTGGGGACCTCTTTCTGCCTTCGCGGGTCCGATCGGCGCTTCCGGTGAAAATTTGATCGGCCCGGTGGGCGGAATCCTTGGATTTATCCAGATTCTGCTGTTCGGCGCCGCCGCTTACCTCCTGCCGGTGGGCTTCATCTGGTTTGGTATCGTTAAACTGGCGTTCGATGCGAGGATCTGGCCGCGCGCGGTGATGGGATTCTGCATTCTGCTGTTAGCCGGAGCAGCCTGGCTGGACGCAGCGGATTTCTTTTTTGCGGATTGGGCGAGGAATTGTCATCTGAGCGGCCCGGGACCGGGACCCGGAGGTGTCATTGGCGAGGGGATCGGCAGCTTCGCGCTAACCAACGTCATCGGTCGTGCCGGCACTCTGGTCCTGACGGGCGGTATCTATCTGGTGGCGCTGGTCATGCTGACGGGGCAGCAGCCGGTGCGTTTCGCCAAGGCCTGTTATCGGTTGGCGCGGATGAAATTTCACGAATGGCGGGAAAGCCGCAGCGAGTACGGAAAGATCGCCGCCCGCGAGGCAGAAATGCTGGCCGAGCGGGATCGCCAGCGCGAGCAACGCCGCAAGGAGCGGGAGTCGGCGAAAAGTGCGGTTTCCGCCAAGGCCGCCAATGAAGATCCGCAGGCGATGCTGCCACTGCGCGAAAGCCCCACTCCCGAGATCATCGATGCCTCGCAACGCCGAGCCATCGACCCTGAACTCATCGGGAAAAACCCCTTCAGCCGCAAGCCTTCTCCGGAGCACCAAGGCCTCCAGGAGGGCCGATTTCCTAACTATAAGATCCCGGAGTTCGACATCCTCGATCCGCTGCCCGAGGTGGAAGACTCGGATGCGGATGATGACCACAAGGAAGAAACCCGCCAGATCATCATCGATACGCTCAAAGCCTTCGGCATCGATGTGACGGCAGGACCGATCACCCGTGGCCCGACGATCACCCGCTACGAGATCTATCCATCCACCGGGCTGCGGGTTTCCCGCATCTCCCAGTTAGAGGCGGACATCGCCCGTGCCACTTGTGCGGAGCGGATCAATATCCTCGCCCCGATTCCCGGCAAGGACACCGTCGGCATCGAAATCGCGAACAGCAAGAAAGTCGCGGTGCCACTCCACGAACTGCTCTACTCGACGGATTTCAATTCTTCCAAGAAAAAGATCCCGCTCGCGCTCGGCAAGGACGTCTATGGGAACACCGTCATCGCCGACCTCGCCGCCATGCCGCATTGCCTCGTCGCCGGGGCCACTGGATCCGGGAAATCCGTGTGCATCAACTCGATCATCGCGTCCATGCTCTTCAAGTTCAGCCCGGACGAGCTGCGCTTCATCATGGTGGACCCCAAGGTGGTGGAAATGCAGATGTATAACCGATTGCCACACCTCGTCGTGCCGGTCGTCACCGATCCGAAAAAAACCGTGGCCGCCCTCAAGTGGGTGGTCAACGAGATGGAAAAGCGTTATAAAATCTTCGCCAAAGTCGGGGTGCGGAATTTTGATAGTTTCAACGGCCGTCCTATCCCGGAGAAGGAAAAACCCGCGCCAGAGCCTGAGCTTGAAGAAGCCGAGGAAGAGGTGTTAGACGATGGCCCAGAGCCTGAGGCCCCGTTCGATCCAAGTGAGTTGCTCGACCCCGCAGTCCCTAGCAGCCATCAAGCCCCACCGTGGACGATGGTGGAAGACGAGCCGGACGAGAGCATGGACTCACTGGCGGCCGCGCTCAGCGATGGCGACCTCGGCCCCGAGGCGGATGAAGAGGAGGAAGAAGTTTACGAAGAGCAAATCCCGAGGAAGTTTCCCTACATTGTCGTCCTCATCGACGAACTTGCGGACCTCATGCAGACCGCTCCGGCGGACGTGGAAATGTGCATCGCCCGGATCGCGCAGAAAGCCCGTGCTGCTGGCATCCATCTCATCATCGCCACCCAGACACCGCGCGCCGATGTCGTCACCGGCATCATCAAGGCGAACATTCCGTCCCGCATCGCCTTCCAGGTTTCCTCCGCGCTGGATTCCCGCGTCATCCTCGATACCAAGGGCGCGGACAAACTCGTCGGCAAGGGCGACATGCTCTATCTACCACCCGGCTCCGCCAAGCTCGAGCGAGCCCAAGGTGCCTTCGTCACCGATGCCGAGATCGAGCGCCTTATCGATCACTGCGCCGCCCAAGCGAAGCCGCAATTTGAAAAGGAGATCCAAGCCTCCATCAATGGCGAAGGTGGCGACGATGATGAAGATGACGTCTCGCAAGCCGACGAGGAACTCATCATGAAGTGCATCGAAGTGGTGCGTCAGGAACAAAAGGCCAGCACCTCGCTCTTACAGCGCCGTCTGCGCCTCGGCTACACCCGTGCGGCGCGGATGGTGGACATTCTGGAGCAACGCGGAATCGTCGGGCCGGGCGAGGGAGCCAAGGCGCGCGAGGTGTTTTTGAAGTAATTTAAGACTTCCGTTGGAAAATGCCGAAATAAGCAATTTTCCGGTTGTCAAACCCTCGACCGCCCCTCTTACTGCCGCCCCGCCCGC
>JBBQDJ010000487.1:0-2883 GCA_038319595.1 Verrucomicrobiales bacterium | reverse complement strand
CGGCCGCAGAAGTGATCGTGGACCGCGCGAACCACGAAAAGCAAAATATGGGGCTGACTACTTGGGAGGGTGCGCCAGTGGGAAAAATCCACCGATATGATGTTTCCATCGCCAAGAACTACCTCTCGGACTTCGAGTTGGAGCAAATGCAGCGAATCGTCTCCGCCTATCTAGACATGGCGGAAATGCAGGCCATGCGGAAGATTCCAATGACCATGGAGGACTGGGAAAAGCGCTTGAGCGGATTCCTTCAGCTCTGGGATCGGGAAATCCTCAGGGACGCGGGCAAGGTGACTGCGGAGCTGGCAAAGACCCACGCCGAGAGTGAATTTGAAAGATACCGCATCGTACAGGATCGCTTGTTCGAGTCAGACTTTGATCGGATGATCACGGAGCTGCCGGAGAAAGGGGACGAGCCATGATCACCGAAGACCCACTCGAACCGCTCGCGATCCAGTGGCACGGCATCCGCCGGAACATCGATTATAGAACGCCCAACATCCGTCTCCGCCAAGGTTTCGACGGACAAGTCGAATATCGAATGGAAGAGAATTTAGAGCTGCCGGAGATCGGTGCCGGGATTGCCGAGGGGAACAAAGCGGCATTCCGTGGATTGTGCCGCCCCTTCAGGGCTTGGAATCTTGTGGGCGATGGGACCCAGGGCGCTGCCCTGGGCTATGGTATGATGCCCCGTTGGGGCGGGAGAAGGAGGGCTGCATGAGCGAAGAACCGATGCCGCAATCCGAGATGATCCTTTACCAGACGGAGGATGGACGGACGCGTGTGCAGTGCCGGTTTTGAGGAAGAGACAATCTGGCTGACACAAGCGCTCCTTGCGGGGCTATTCGAGAAGGATGTGCGGACGATCAACGAGCACCTTGTGAACATTTTTAGTGAAGGGGAATTGCAGCGGGAGGCAACGATCCGGAAATTCCGGATCGTTCGTTTGGAGGGCAAGCGGCAAGTGACCCGCGAAGTGGAGCGCTACAATCTGGACGCGATTCTCGCGGTCGGTTTCCGCGTGTGAAGCCATCGGGGCACGCAGTTCCGGCAGTGGGCGATCGGGCGATTGAGCGAGTATCTGGTGAAGGGATTCACCATGGACGACGAACGGCTAAAGAGGAAAATACTCCTTATCGAGAGGCGATGACTTCGACGGTGAAGCCTTTGAGGTAGCCGGTTTCGGGGATGGAGATGAGGATGGGATGGTCGGCGCGTTGGGAGTGATTCATCACGAATCTCGCGGACTTTTTCGCGTCCACGGAGGCGTCTATCAGGTTTTCCATGAAGAGCTCGCGGGAGGCGTGATAGGAGCAGCAGAAGGTGGAGAGGAGGCCGCCCTTGTCTAGCAGCTTGAGGGAGCGCAGGTGGATTTCCTTGTAGCCGCGCATGGCGTCCATGAGGGTGGCTTTGTTGCGGGTAAAACTCGGTGGATCGAGGATGATCATGTCGTAGTCCGGTTTCGCGTGTTTGAGGAAGTCGAAGACATTGTGTTCGAGGACTTCGATTTCGACGTTGTTGAGCGTGGCGTTTTTTCTAGCAGCTTCGCAGGCGCTGGCAGAGACATCGACGGCGGTGACGTGGGCGGCACCAGCTTTGGCGCAGGCGAGGGCGAATCCGCCTTGGTTGGTGAAGCAGTCGAGGACGCGCTTGCCTTTCGCCAAGGCGGCGACTTCAGCGTGGGCTTGGAGTTGGTCGAGGTAGAGGCCGGTTTTCTGGCCGTCGAAGAGATCGACTTCAAAGATGAGGCCGTTGGCATTGACTTGGAAGCCTCCGGGATTTTCGCCGTGGAGCATCTCGATGCCGGGTTCCATGCCCTCGGCCTTGCGGTAGGGGGAATCATTGCGCAGGACGATGGAGGCGGGATTTAAAAGAGCGATAAGGGCGTCGCGGATGATTTCCTTCCGCAAGTCCATGGCGAGCGTGAGGGTCTGGACGGAAAGGTGGTCGCCATAGCGGTCCACGATCAGGCCGGGGAGGCCGTCGGACTCGGACCAAACGAGCCGGGCGAGGGTGTCGTCGATGCCGCGCTGTTTCCGGTATTCGATGGACTGGCCGATGCGGCGGGTGAAGAAGTCGAGATCGAGGTCCTGTTTGCGACGGGAAAAGCGTCGGGCGACGATCTGGGACTGGGGATTGTAGATGGCGGTGCCGAGTGGTCGGTCGCGGAAGTCCTTGAGGGTAATGACGTCACCGGGCTGCGGATTGCCGAAGGTTTTCTTGATTTCGGTGGCGTAGATCCACTCGTGACCGTGGAAAATGCGTGCGCGGGGTGCGATGATGATACCTGCCATGGGGCAGGTATGTCGGCTGGGGATTGACCAAATGTCGAATGCGAAACGGCAAGTGGACCAAATCCGTCGAGATTTTCCCTTGATCCCACCCGCGGCAGTCCCTAGGCAAGTGGCTACCAACCATGGGACAACAATCGAAAAAGATCATCAAACGCCGTCGCCGCGCTGACTATTTGAAGCGTAAGGCTGCACAGGCAAAGCTCGGCGGCCTTGCGAAAAGACCAGCCGTCAAGAAGACCGAAGCCGCTAAAAAAGCGCCTGCGAAGAAGGCTGCCGCGAAAAAGGCACCTGCCAAGAAGGCCGCGAAGAAGGTGGCTGACGAGGTGGTCACCGACACCGCGGTCGAAACTGCGGAAGCCGTTGAAGCCGTCGAAACTGCTGCTCCGGAAACCACCGAGTCCGCCGAGGCTTGAGGGTTTCCATCCGGTAACCCAAGAATTTCCAGCGGGCCGTCCCATCCGGGGCGGTCCGTTTTGTTTGCCGGCGGAGGTTGACGCGGTAGCGCGGGGGATGCACCTTGCGGCCATGAACGCGGCGGTGAATTTCAAGATCGGAAATGAAAAACTGGTGCGGGTGCTGGAAGGGGCAT
>JBBQDJ010000486.1:0-2914 GCA_038319595.1 Verrucomicrobiales bacterium | reverse complement strand
GGTGTGGGGCCGCCGAAATACACCATGGCGACGAGAACGCTGCCGAGCATGCCTTCCCGATAGTTGGGATTCCAATCGCGACCGAGGTTGAAATCACCGTCGATCGTCCGCTGGGAGTTGATATATGGGTTATTGTTGCTGGTGGTGAAGGCACAAGACACCAGCGAAGCCTTCATGATGAGATCGATGCGGGTTTTTTCCGCTGTGGTGAGCTGGTTCCAGATGCGAGGAGTTTGCTTGGCGATGGCGAACATGCCGGTCGCCTGCAATTCGTGCTGCGCGGGATAGCCGCCGTTCGCGCAGATTTCATTGCCGCCGGTGCAACTGAAGCGGATCTGCTGTAGTAGCCTCGCATCTGCCGTGGTGTTGCCCGCATAACTGGCCACAGCCAGGACAATCGAGGCCCCGCCGAACCACGCGCCATTCGTGTAGGCCCCGCCCGAAAATCCACGATCGTAGTCGATCAGCGGGCTGGCGATTGAGGCATTGACGGCTGACTGCGAAGGACTGCTCAACACGACGGAGGAAGCTGACTGGAAGAACGGAACCCAGGCAATGAGCGTGATCCGCAACAGGGCGGCGGAGAGAAGGGAAGGAAATCGCATGGGCTTTTGCCGTCCAGAAGCGGCGCGAACACTAGACCGCCTTTCCGCACCGTTTCAAGGAAAGATACACCTCCCGGCCCACACCAAGGTCCGAACCCCCTGAAATTCAAAATGCTATGGATACCTGAAATTTTCCAATTCCGTGCAATCACGGGTACAGCAGGGACTCGATCTGCCCGAGGAAATGCTTCTCCGTCTCGCTGATGCCATCCGAGCCGAGCACCCGATAGAGCCAAGTCAGTGCTGGAGCTTCGTCTCCATCGCCCTTGATCCGTGCCGCCCTTGATCCGAGAAACCCTTCGATCTTGATCCCATCTGCCGCCACTTCACGGGCTACGGCGAACGCGCGGAAGATGAATTTCTCCCGGGAATCCGCAGACTCCCAACCGAGTGTGTCGAGGGCTTCGTTCAACACATCGTCCTCGGCCAGCGAGAGACGGCTGTCGAGATAGAGTGCGAGGAACAAAAGCTCGATGAGGGCCTGGCGCGATTCCTGAGTCATGGCGGAGGAAGCTAGCGGCCGGGTTACAAATGACAACGGGAATCCTCCCACGAAGATCCAAGCATTGGGCAAAATCGTCGCACCTCCCGCATCTTCGGCTTCAGGGGGCGAGTCGCACGCACGAGACGATCATCGCAAGTCTCGTCTCATTCGCAGTTCCTCTGCAAAATCCCTCTGCCATCTGCGTAGATTCTGTTCATCTGCGCTTAAGAATTCTTCCCAATCAAAATTTTTGTCACTCATGAAATTTCTTTTCCTCACTGCCCTCATCGTCAGCCATCTATCCGCCGCACCTGCAGGCGGCAAACACTACGACCTCACCGCCCGCGCCAGTGAGATCGATAAAAGCGCCAAGGCCCATCCAGAGATCGGCTTCCTGTTGGAAAAAGACGGCAAGCCGCAGGACATCGAACACGCCAGTGTCGATACCCGCGTCCCTTCCCAAGGGAAACTCGTCATCTGGCTGATGGGCTACAACAAGGAGCTCTTCAACCATCTCGACAGTTACGGGATGAATTCCATCCAAGTCCACTACGCCCGCGAGTGGTTCGGCAAGCTTTACTCCGGCGAGCCGCCAAAGGATGATCTCTTTCTATCAAAAATCAGGTTAGAAGCCGCCACCGGCATCGATTTCGGCAAGTCCGTAGAGATCCCTAAACCTGACAGCATCATGGAGCGTTCCTATCAATTGGTGAAATGGCTGGCCCGCGAGAACCCGGAAGGAAACTGGAAGCAGTTCATCACCCCCGACGGCAAGAGTCTGCAATGGGACAAAGTCATTCTATCAGGTGCCTCGCACGGCTCCACCACCGCCGCCCGCATGGCCAAGCAGGTCCGCGTTGACCGCGTCGTCATGTTTTCCGGCCCACGCGACCAATACGAGGTCTGGCAGAAACTCCCGTCCGCCACACCCGGCAACCGCTTCTTTGGATTCTCGAACGTCCTCGACGACGGCTGGATCAACGACCACTACCCGCGCTCGTGGCAACTGTTGGGTCTCCAGGAATATGGTCCCATCGTCAACGTGGACAAGACTCCCCCGCCCTACGGCAACACCCGCCGCCTCATTTCGGATGCCGATGTAAAAGGCGATCACAACCGCGCCCACAGTTCCTCCACCCCCGGTGGCGCGGCCGTGAAGAATGCTGCCGGGAAATACATCCACGAAGACGTCTGGCGCTATTTGTTTCTCCATCCCGTCGATCAAGTCGGCAAGCCCGTTCCCGCCGATCCGAAGACCAGGATGGATCAGAGGAAGTGAGGTCGAGGGAGTCCTTCCGTAACCCGTGGCTGCACATCCTCTTCAAAGTGGCTGTGGCGTCTCGCCGCAGTGCGCCTGTGTAGCCATCGTGCCGCGAAGGGCCCAGCCTCCTTCATCCCCCGGTCCACGCATCCGCCAGTTCCTCCGCCCACTTCGGCAGCACTTCCGCAGGGATGCCGAGCCCGCGATGCAGGGCGCGGATCATGCCAATGCTCAACGGGCGTTTGTGATTGAGGACTTCCGAAACCCGGTTCTTGCCGGGAAAAAACTTCTCCAAATCTTTTTGCCGGAGACCTTCCTGCTCCATGCGGAATTTGATCGCTGCCACAGGATCCGGGAGATCGATGGGGAAATGCTCCTGCTCATAGCGCTCCACGAGCAGCGACCAGAGTTCCAGTTACTGCTCTTTCGCAGAACCGGGTTTTGCATCCATGAGCGTTTCCACGAAGTCCAGAGCGGCGGTATATTCCGCCTCGGTTTTGATGATTTTTACTTTCATGGGAGTGGTCAGTTGGTGCTGGCGTCGATCTTGTCGTATTCCGCGTG
>JBBQDJ010000485.1:0-2921 GCA_038319595.1 Verrucomicrobiales bacterium | reverse complement strand
GGTTTCGTGGAGGCGTGCGAAGGTGGAGTCGATGCGATTTGGCATGGGTGAAGGGGAGGCTTTTTTGAATCTTGTCTATTCACGATTACCGCCTCGCCAGCGCTTCGCAGGACTTAATGTCGAGCTTGCCTGAGGCGAGGACCGGGATTTCGGCGACGGGGATGATTTGTTTCGGGCACCAGAGCGAGGACAGGCCGTCGTCTAGCAGCTTGTAGCGGAGGTCGATGCATTCCTGTTCGAGGGCTGGCCCGGCGATGGTTGATAGAAGTAGAATGGCTTCGCCTTTTTGTTCGTCGGGCACGCCGACGACAGCGATGCGGCGTTCGGATTCGCCATCGAGTCCGAGGACCTTGTTGATGGCAGCTTCGACGGTTTCGTGAGGGACCATTTCACCGGCGATTTTGGAGAAACGGGAAATCCGTCCTTCGATGTAGAGAAAGCCGTCGGCATCGACGCGGCCGACATCGCCGGTGCGGAACCAGCCGTCCACGAGGACTTCGGCGGACTTCTTGGGGTCCTTCAAGTAGCCCGCGAAGACGTTCGCACCCTTGAACCAGATGATGCCCTGTTGGTTGATGGGGACTTCCTTGTCGGTCGCCGGATCGGTGATGCGGATCGCGAGGCCGGGCAGCATCTGGCCGACAGATCCGTTGCGGGAGGAGGGAAGTGCGATAGAATCCCTTTCCGCTGCGAGATCAGGGAGATTGACGTTGGTGGCTGGTGAAGTTTCGGTTAGTCCGTAACCTTCTTGCGGGCGGACTCCGAATTTTTCTTCGAAGGCGGTTGCTAGAGATAGAGGTAACTTTTCGGCGCCGGTGACCACCAGCTTGAGCGAGGCGAACTGCGCGGGGTCGGTGCGTTTCATGTAGCCACGGAGGAAGGTGGGCGTGGACAGGAAAATGTTGATCTGATGGAAGGCGATGAGTTCGGCGAGGCGTTTGGTTTCCAGCGGACTCGGATAGGTCACGAGGTTGACGCCATCGATGATCGGGAACCAAAGGGTGACAGTGCAGCCGAACGAGTGGAACAGTGGCAAACAACCGAGAATGGCGGAGCCAGGGGCTAGATCGAGACGGGTGCCGAACTGGCAGACATTGGCGAGGACGTTGCGGTGGCTGAGCACGACTCCCTTGGGTTCGCCGGAGGAGCCCGAGGTGAAAAGCAGGGTCGCCTCGTCGGCATCACGGCGCTTGTGAAGACCTAACAAAAATCCGAGGGCCGCTGCCGGAAGGATTTTGGAAATCACTCCCCAGGTGATGATCTTCTTCTTCAAGGTGGGCAGGACGCGCTCGATGAAGATCAGGTCGCGGTTAGGAGGCCATGGGAACGATGAGATTTTCCTAACAAAAGGATCGGCCGTGATAAAACGGTCCACGTCTGCTTGGCGGATGCAGGATTTGATGGCCTCGGGTCCGGCGGTGAAATTGAGGTTCACGGGAACCTTGCCTGCGAAGAGGACGGCGAGGTTTGCGATGAGTCCACCTTTGCCGGGCGGCAGGACGATGGCCACGCGCGTCTTGTCGGTTTCCTCCTTGATAAATTTCGACAGGACGATGGCTGCGGCGAGGACGGTGCCGTAGCTCATCTCGGAATCGTCCGCGCCATCGAGAATTTTGTTTTTTGAGCCGTTTCTTTTTAAGCCCTCCAGCAGGGTCATCGCCAACGAGCCTTTGAACAGAGGCCGCCTGCTGTAGGCCTCCTCGTTCGCCTCCAGAAGCGATTGCTGGAAGGCGGCGATTCCGGCCTCCGCAGCGGCAATAGGTTTTCCAATGACCATCACGGCTTGGGGCAGCGACGACCGGCGTTCGGTGGCGAGGCAGGACTCGCGCGGACAGTCCACGGCGATGGGGAGGATCGGCAGTTCGAACGCACAAAGGGTGCGCAAATGGGCCACAGGAATGTGGTTGGCGGTTCCCTTGCGGGCGGTGGCCCGGCCAGGGACGAAGATTAAAACTCCGCCGTCCGCGAGGTAGGGCTTTAACTGGCTGCCGGCAGCGGCCGGGGCGGCATCGTCGGCCGAGAACATGGCCCCGGAGCCGGATTTTTCCAGATAGGAGCGCACCGCGTTGGCGTAGAGGGCGGATTCCTCGACCAGCCAGGTGATTTTCCGGCCGGCGAAGAGTTTCTCCAAATGCGGGAGATGTTCGAAATCAAGCCGCCCTGGGATGACCAGGCAGCCCGTCGCGGGAAGGCGCTCTTTGTGGAGGATTTGAAAGAAAGCGGAAGACATTAGGGAAATGGGGTTGCGGATAGGCTCAAAGCCTCGGTCCGCAAGGATTTAGGCGAAGTTTTTCCCGCATCGCACGGCAAATTTCCGAAAAAGCGCTGATGTTCAAGGATTTTAGAATCGCTTGAAACGGGCGTTTGGACGCCAGAGCGCGCCAGCCGATCTCACGAAAGATCTTTCGGCACCGTGATCAGGAACTTGGTCTCACTCCCGGGGACCGAGGTGACGCCGATGGTGCCGCCGTGGGCCTCGACGGCCCGCTTGACGATGGAGAGGCCGAGGCCGGTTCCCTTGATTTCCTGCTGCGAGTGGTGTTTCTCGACGCGAAAGAAGCGGCGGAAAATGTGGGGCAGGTCGGCGCTGGGGATTCCGACGCCGTTGTCGGCCACCCAGATCTGGAGGTTTTCGCCGACCTGCTCGCAGCCGACCTCCACCCGCAGGCCACTGTAGGGATTCTGCTTGAGGGCGTTTTCTACCAGATTGAAGAGCACTTGTGTCCAGTAAAAGCGGTCACCTTGCAGGACCAGATCCGGATCCGGCATGGTGACGGTCATCTCTGCCTGTTGATTGCGGATCACCGATTCTAACCGCTCCAGGCTGGCCGTGATGCATGAACGGAAACGGAAGTGCTCAACTTTGAGTGTGCTTGCTTCTCCGGATTCTAACCGGGACATCACCAGCATGTCCTCAACGA
>JBBQDJ010000484.1:0-2948 GCA_038319595.1 Verrucomicrobiales bacterium | reverse complement strand
TCGGTGATCAGGTCGTTACCCCAGTAATCGAAGACACGACCGTGCGGGTTCATGAAGTTATAGGGTACGTGGCGCATGAATTTTCCGCTCACCGGTTCGTAGCGGTAGATCGCACCGTTCACGTTTCTGATAGGGCCATTGAAGGTCTCCACATTGCTGCGGAGGAAAACGCCGTCGCTCAGATAGACGGCACCACCGGGCTCGTAGCACATCGAGTTCGTCTCGTGGTGAGAGTCCGCGGCGTCGAGTCCGTTGAGCACGCGCTCGGTTTTGTCGGCCTTGCCGTCGCCATCGGTATCGCGCACCCAGAGGAGGTCGGGCGACTGCATGAGCAGGATGCCGTCCTTGTAAAACTGGAAACCGGTGGGGCAGTTCAGGCCGTCGATGAAGGTGGTGATCTTCGTCGCCTTGCCCGTTTTCGGATCGAGATCGACGATGAGGATTTTGTCGAAAACCTTGGTGGTCGGCGAGGTTTCCGGATAGTTCGGCCAGACCGCGAGCCAGAGGCGGCCCTTGGTGTCGAAGTTCATTTGCACCGGGTTGATGAGATCGGGAAAGGCCTTCTCGGAAGCGACCAGCTCCACCTTGCAGCCGGCTGGCAGTTTGAGATGTTGGATGACCTCCTCGGGATCGCTGTAGGGCACTGCCTCTGGGCGGTTCGGTGGGGTGAGATCGACCGGCGGGAGGTTGTCATCAGTGACCTGATAGGTTTCTCCCTTGGCAAGAGCCCAGACGAGCTTGTCGCGGTTGGCGGTCTTCACGTCGCGCTGGGCGAGCTCTTGGCCGAGGATCGTGGCGTTATTGACGCCTTCATAGGCGATGCGCGAGCGCTGACCGAAGATATTGAATTGATCGACGGTGCGGTAGCGGTGCGACCATTCGTAATTCTTCTCGAGCACTGCGCCGCGGATCTTCGCGACGGATGGATCATCCGTGGAAGCGGGTTTTTTTCCGAACACCGCTTCGAACTGGATCGGTGCGAGGAGTTTGTCGCCTTCCTCGTTGAGATGGATGCCATTGATCGTGAGCGGCTGGTCCGTCTTTTGATAGAGTCCGGTGGATGGCTTGAACAAATCCACGAAAGGAATGTTCTTCGATTTCGCGACGTCCGCCATGGCCTGGGTGTAGAGGCCGATGTTGCGGTTGTTTTCCTCGCCGGCCGAGAAATTTGGATCGCGCAGGTCCTCCTGGGCGATGGGTGAGAAAAGCACGACACGGGGCGCACCCTCGCCGCTGTAATTCGCCGACTTCAGGTTGTCCAGATAGACGCCGAGGTTCTTCTTGAAATCCTCCAGTCCCTCGGGGCCCTTGAACGACTCGTTGAATCCCCAATAGGCGAGGATGACGTCCGCGCCGAAGTCGGTGCCAGCCTTGTAGATGATCTTGGGATCCTTGGGCGCACTGTCGCCTTTTTTCATGGAGAGAAACCACTCCGTCGTCGGAACATCGTCCGAGCGGGGATGGAGGTTGATCTCATCGGCGGTGAATCCAAGATTCCGGATGACTAACTCTTGGCCAGCGAACTCTTTTTGAATCAACGATTCGAACCACGCCTGGTGCTGCTGGCGATCCGCGAGGCCACTGCCGACGATGGCTACGTGATCGCCTTTTTTGAGCTGTAAAATTGGTTCGTCAGCGTGCGCGATGGTGAGTAGCGCGAAGGCGACGACGCCGAAACGGGAAACGGATTTCAAGAACATGAGGTGTTGGATACGGAATGGGTATATGGCTTTGTTCACTCTGCGTCCGATTGGACCGCCTGCAAGGTCTGGGAAATGGCGACCGCCGCGTCGATGAACGACGGAAACTCCGGTTGCCAACCCGTGGCCCGCAGTTTTTCGTTAGCGACCTGCTTGTGAGTCCAGCCGCGCTTGCGGTTCAGGTCGCGTGGTCCGGACGGCGGCAGTGGGAGAGAAAATTTTTCCGCCAGTTTTTCGTAGCAGCCGAGCTGGGTCAGCGATGTGGAATCGCTGACATTGAAGATTCCACCTCGAGCATCCGAGGTGGCGAGATGGAAAATCGCGCGTGCTGCGTCATCGCGGTGGATCTGGTTGAGGAAACGCCGACCGTCCTCCTCAATCACCGCCTCACCGCTGAGAAATTTTTTCAGGATCACGCTGCGACCGGGACCGTAGATGCCTGATAGACGCGCGACGATCCCGCCCGCACCGAGGGTGATCGCCTCCGCCGCCAGCAACAGGCTGCCGGTCTCGCGGTCCGGAATCGCCGGACTTTCCTCCGTCACCACCGAGCCGTCGGTCTGCGCGTAAACCGAGGTGCTCGACGTGAATAGCAACGGCGCGCCGGGAAATTTCTCCAACAGATTGCGGCAGCCATCGACATACACATGCTGATAGGCCTCCGCCCCGCCGCGGCCGGAAGCGGCGCAGTGGACGATGAAATCCGCGGGCGGCAGTTGCGCCACCGCCGCCGGGTCGCCGACATCGCACGCGATCGAGCCATCGCCGCCGGAGAGGGATGCTGCCGTCACGTCCCAGCCGTGGTCTCGGTATTCCCGGCAGACCGCTGGGCCGAGGGAGCCGTTGCCGATGAGGAGAAGTTGCTTGGTTGTTGGGGGGTGGCGTCGTCATCCGCGACCAAGGTCACCGCCCCGGCGATTTCCTTCGCCTCGACGAAATGCTCCATGCGTTCGTCGATCTGAGAAGCGATCACGCCGCTGCCCACCGTTGGGTCCGGCGCGGCGTGCAACGAGCTGATCCAAGCGGTCGCCAACCAAGCGAGACGTTTTGTCATGGCCGAAGGCAACCGGATTTCCCCCATTCCGACAATCGGAAACAAATCTCGTGCTCCGAGAATCGCCGTCACGACTGGCCCTGCCAATCATGTCCTCATCCAGAACACCGGAACCCGTGGAATTCCCCCCGAGATTCTAGTTTCGTCGCCTCAGGGACGAATCAACCGAGGATTCCGGAGAATTTTAGATTGGC
>JBBQDJ010000483.1:0-2975 GCA_038319595.1 Verrucomicrobiales bacterium | reverse complement strand
GGTGACGGTGGAGATCACCGCGCGCAAACTCGCCGAGCTGGAAGCGGCCCAACATCGAACGGAACTCGCCCACCTCACCCGGGTTACCACCTTGAGCGAGCTTTCCGGGTCGCTCGCCCACGAGTTGAACCAACCGCTGGCCATCATTCTCAGCAATGCCCAGGCAGCCCAGCGCCTGCTCGCGCAATCCCCGCCGGATGTGGCTGAGGTGCGGGAAATTCTCATCGACATCGTCTCGGCGGACCGCCGCGCGGGCGAAGTCATCCAGCGGCTGCGGGCACTTCTCAAGCGCGGGGAAACTCAGCTACTGCCCATTTCTATCAATGATGTCATCGGCGAAGTCCTGCATCTGGCCAACGCCGATCTCATCGGCCGAGGTGCCACCGTGACCCGAGAGATGGCGAACGACCTCCCGCAAATCAGCGGCGATTACGTGCAGCTCCAACAGATCATCCTCAATCTCATCTTGAATGCGGCCGACGCGATGGCCGCCAACGCCCCCGGCAGCCGCCGCATGCATGTCGCGACGGAACGGCGGGACGACAAGGTCCACGTTTCGCTGCGCGACGAAGGCTGCGGTCTTCCGGAAAAGGTGGAGCAATTGTTCGAGCCATTTCACACGACCAAGCCACAGGGGCTAGGCATGGGTCTAGCAATCTGCCGGTCCATCGTCGCCGCCCACCACGGCACGCTCCATGCTGAATCGCACCCGGAGCGCGGCGCAATTTTCCACCTTGAATTCCCCATGATCCCATCCGACCCGATCTGAAAATGGAAACCACGATCATCCACGTCGTCGATGACGAGCCGGAACTCCGCAAGGCACTCATCCGCCTGCTGCGGTTAGAGGGCTTTGACGCGCGCGGATTCGCCTCCGCCCGGGAATTTCTCGATGCCTATCAGCCCGGAGAAACAGCCTGCCTCATCCTCGACGTCAACATGCCGGAACTCGGCGGGCTTGAGTTGCAAGAACGTTTGAAAAGCATGGGCGTGCTGTTGCCGATCGTCTTTCTAACCGGAGGGGGCGACATCCCCACGACGGTGCGTGCGATCAAGGCCGGTGCCGTGGATTTCCTAACAAAGCCGGTGAACGACTCGGATCTTCTCCGCGCCATCCGTTCCGCGCTGGAACTCGCGGTAGCCAGCAAACAAGAATCCACCGAAACCGCCCTACTCGCCGTACGCTATGCGAAACTCACTCCCCGCGAGCGCGAGGTGATGACCCACGTCGTCAGCGGACAGCTCAACAAGCAGATCGCCGGCGACCTCGGCACCGGTGAGCAGAACATCAAGATCCATCGCGGCCGGGTGATGGAAAAAATGGGAGTCGTCTCCCTGGCCGATCTCGTCCGCGCGGCAGAACGGCTGGGTGTAGGAAAATGATTCCTTCGGAGCAGCATGAGATTTCCCCGGGGTTTCCCTACGTTTTCCAAAGGTTGCCATGGGCTTTACTAAAGTGAAATAGCCACGAGGTCCGATCTTTGCTTCCATCACCAAACGGGAGGCAACTTCAGTCGGCAACCGAGGACCATCGCAATCCAATCATCTCCCGTGACCGAATACTCCATGCTTCCCGCCTCGCTCACCTTCCGCAGCCTCGCCGTCGCCGCCATTCTATCCGCCGCGGCCCACGGCCAGGACTTGGAACCACGTGCTTACAGCAACGCCCCCATCGGCCTGAATTTCCTCATCGCGGGCTATGGCCACACCAGCGGCTCTGTTCTCACCGATCCTTCGTTGCCCATCGACAATGTCAGTGTGGAAAGCGATTTCGCTGCCTTCGCCTTTGCCCACACTCTGGAAGTTTTCGGTCAGTCGGCGAAAATCGACTACGTTCAGGGCTATGGCAACCTATTCGCTGTAGGCGATTTTTTAGGAGTCCGGCGCGAGCGCGATGTCACGGGATTCACCGATCCCTTGCTCCGCCTTTCTGTGAACTTCATTGGCGCACCCGCCCTGACGATGGAGGAATTCCAGAGCTACAAACAGGACCTCGTCGTCGGCGGAAGCCTGCGAATTGGGGTGCCGCTGGGCGACTACGATAACGACAAGCTTGTAAACATCGGCAGCAACCGCTGGATGTTCAAACCGGAAATAGGTGTCTCAAAGGCCATCGGTCCATGGACGCTTGAGCTGACACCGGCGATGAATATCTATCTGGACAACAACGACTTCCTCGGCGGCAAATCCCGTGAGCAGGACCCAGTTTACTCCGTCCAGGCGAGCACCAGCTATACGTTCATGCCTGGCATGTGGGCCGCCCTCGCCACCACCTACTTCACCGGTGGACAATCCGCCGTGAATGGTCTCGCCAACGACGACAAGCAGGAGGGCGTCCGCCTCGGTCTGACATTTGCCCTTCCGCTCTCGCGCGCACAATCCATCAAGCTCTATGCGAACACCGGATTCAGCCATGGCGACAACGACTACAATGCCTTCGGAATCGCCTGGCAATGCCGCTGGGGTGGTGGCTTCTGAAATTAAGAGTGGTTGCGGCGTCCCGCCGCGTCGCTTATTTCACGATCAGACGAAAAACCACACGGACCCGGGTATCTCCATTGGGATATTTTCAACCGCAGATGAACGCTGATAGACACAGATCAGAGAGATGTTTGACTGCAAATCGGCCGAAATGCCCACTATCATAACCGAAAATAGCCGAATCTAATGCCCTTGTGTATTCAATCCGCGTTCATCTGTGTCCATCTGCGGTTAATTTTCTGAAATGTAGATGCCCTGCACGCGGACGATTTCGCGATTGCGGCGGAGGCCACTTCAGTGGAACTTGTGAAGCAACAATGAACCCGCCGGAACACAAAAGCATTCTGCGTCGCTTGCTGAAAGTGGCGGCGCTGTTGCTGATTCTGCTCACGGCAGCCACCGCGCTGACGGCGTGGCTGATGCGCGAGAAAATTGCGACCCTGGTGCTCGACATCGCGGAGGCTCGGCTGGCGGAAAAGGGTCTCTACATCCGG
>JBBQDJ010000482.1:0-2976 GCA_038319595.1 Verrucomicrobiales bacterium | reverse complement strand
ATTTCGCGTGTTACTTGGAATGCATGACCATCCGATTTAAACTCGTCCGATTATCGGACTCAGTCATTTTTCAAAGATTGTTCGCCTTGTGGGTCTGTCATTTCCCGATCTTGGCCGCGGGCGACGGAACCATCGCTGCTGGTGCCGGAAGTTACACCACGGATTTGCCAGTCGGATGCGCTGCCTTGCCTCATAAAATTTATAAATCCACGAATCTCAAAGGGCCGACGGTGACCGGCCAGTGGTGGAGTTCGTTGCTCTGGCAGCAATTTTCGAGCAATCTTTTTGCTCATCCGTTAGGAATGGTATGCACATCGGAAGGTCTCGCTGTCACCTATCCGGGGGCGGCCATCGTCGCGGCCGAGAGCGCGATCATGGGCGGCGGGGTGACCAAGGACGGGGATTTTAAAATCGGACACTCTGCGATGCCCCAGTTTCCAGAGGCGGTCTGTGGGACCTACTCGGATTGGTTCGTGACAGCGGAGTTCGCGTCCGGCGAGGCGGCGCTGAAATCGAGCTTTGGCCACGGCAGCCCGTTTGTTTACTGCATCTACTCTGGTGGCGACCCGGTGTTAACCTTTACTAACAAGCCGAGCGTTTGGTCGGGTGCGGCCGGTGACGCGGTGTTAGGAATCACAATTAAAGGAAACCACTATGGGTTGTTCGGTGCGACTGGAACGAGTTGGACCGGCCTGGATGGCAGGGTATTTACCAACAAGGCAGCGGGAAAAAGTTATTTCTCAATCGCCCTTCTGCCAGACAACCAACCCGAAACGCTCGCGACCTTCAAGCGCCATGCCTACAACCATGTGGTTGATACCCGTCAGACCTATCAGATCGAAGGCGGTAAGGTGAAAACACGCTATCAATTCAAGTGCAAGGCATGGGAGGGCGAGGACAACGGCACGATTTTTGCACTCTATCCCCACCAGTGGAAATACTCCACGACGCCCCTCACCGGGAAGAGCTACACATCGGTGCGCGGCCCGATGAAGATCGCCGTGGGATCTGAATTTAACACCGAAACGGTGATCCAAGGCGTGCTGCCGATGTTTCCTGCTGCAGGAGTCAATGACCGCGAGCGGATGCTTGGCTACCTAAAAGCCGAAGCCGCAGTCAAGCCGCCCGCCTACGCCGACACCTACTGGGAAGGGAAATATCTTGGCCGCCTTGCCAGCCTCAGCGGCATCGCGGAAGTGACCGGTGCCGCGGATTTGCAAAAGCAATTCGTGGATGAAATCAAGCGTCGGTTAGAGAACTGGTTCACCGCATCGCCCGGTGAGGTCGCACCGTTGTTTTACTATAACTCGAACTGGGGCAGCCTCGTCGGGAATAAGCCATCCTATGGCAGCGACAAATCGCTCAATGACCACCACTTTCACTACGGATATTTCATCCGCGCGGCAGCGGAAGTCGCACGCCTTGATCCGGAATGGGCAAAGAAATGGGGACCCATGGTGATGCTGCTGATCCGCGACATCGCTTCTCCGAACCGCGATGATCCGATGTTTCCCTATATCCGGTGTTTCGACAAATACGCCGGCCACTCGTGGGCTTCGGGTGACGCAAACTTCGCGGATGGCAACAACCAAGAATCCTCCTCCGAGTCGATGAACGCTTGGTATGGCCTGATGCTGTGGGGCGAGGCCACGGGTGATCAACTGGTTCGCGATACCGGAATCTATCTCTTCAACACCGAGCGCACCGCCGTGGAGCAATACTGGTTCGATGTGGATAACACAAATTTTCCGAAAGATTTCCCACAAGTGGCACTGGGCATGATCTGGGGTGGTAAGGGGGCCTTTGCCACCTGGTTTTCCGGCGACATCGACTGCATTCACGGAATCAACTGGCTACCGTTCACTCCCGCTTCGATCTATATGGGACGCCATCCAGACTATGTCAAAAAGAACTACGACCGCCTTATTTCAAAACGCGAGGGTGGCAAGGATTTCAGCACGGGGTGGGGTGATCTGGTCGTCATGTTTAGCGCGCTCGAGGATCCGAAAACGGCCGCCGCCTACCTAGATGCGAACCCCGCTTGCAAGCTGGAGGGCGGAAACACCCACGCTTTCATGGATCACTGGATTGGGACGCTTGATCAGCTCGGTATCAATGACGCCTCTGTTCATTCGGATCATGCGTTTACGAATGTGTTCATCAAGGAAGGGCACAAGACCTATGTAGGCTACAACTTTAGCCCTGATCTCCTAACCATTAAATTCTCCGACGGCACCCAGCTTCAAGCTCCCGGGAAAAAACTCACCGTGCTTCGGGGGAAATGATTTCGGTCGGTGACCTGTGTGGACTTGCCATCGGCACACGATTGATGAATATTGAGTGCTTGTTTCAAGCATTGGCACCCTCCAGATGAAACCATTCGTTGTCCTTTCCCTTATCTGCATGGTATCGGTCGCGTCTTGCCAGGAAAACAAAAAGCCCAAGCCATCCGTGACCGATACTTCCGCTGACAATGACCGTGCGGCCATCGCTGCGGCGAAGGTCCGTCCCGCGCTCGAGCACGACCTAACCGCCGCCGGCCTGCGTTTCGGCGATCCCATTTTCATCCGCGCGTTCAAGGAGGAGAACGTTCTCGAGCTTTTCGTCCACAACCCGGTGAGCGGGAAATTCGATCTGTTCCGGACCTATCCGATCGCCGCCGCGTCCGGCATCCTCGGCCCGAAGCTCGCGGAGGGCGACCTGCAGGTTCCCGAAGGATTCTATTTCGTCCCGCCCTCCGCGATGAAGCCGGACAGCCAGTTCCACCTCGCCTTCAACATCGGTTTCCCCAACGAATATGACCGCATCCATGACCGGAAAGGCACCTTCATCATGGTTCACGGCAATCGCATGTCCATCGGCTGCCTTGCAATGACCGACGAGAAAATCGAGGAAATCTATACCTTGTGTGCTGCCGCGCACCAGGGCGGCCAGCCGTTTTTCCGCGTGCATATCTTTCCCTTCCGGATGAGTGCG
>JBBQDJ010000481.1:0-2988 GCA_038319595.1 Verrucomicrobiales bacterium | reverse complement strand
CCGCGACACGGTGATGGAGCTGGGAGACCGGGTCCTCGTCGTTGGATCGCCCGAGCAACTGCACCGGGTCGAGTTGGCGATCGGGCATCGGGTGGACGAGGACCTGCGAAAGGCTCCCGGCTTGCTGGTTTCCAAACGGGTCATTGTGACCCACAAGGCGATGGTGGGGAAGACCATTGCCGACACGCAGATCGGCCAGCGCTTTGGAGTCACCGTGACGCGTGTCAGCCGACAGGACATGATCTTGACCGCCATGCCTAACATGCGGTTGCAATTCGGCGACATGCTCAATCTCGTCGGCGAGGAGGCGGCGATCGAACTCGCGGCCAAGGCCTTGGGAAACTCCGTCCGCCAGCTCAACGAAACCAGTTTTGCCTCCATCTTTGTCGGCATCGCACTGGGAATTCTGCTAGGGCTCTATCCGTGGAGTCTGCCCGGGGTGCCTGTCCCGCTGCGGTTGGGTCTGGCGGGTGGGCCATTGATCATCGCGATCCTGATGGGCCGCGTCGGGAAAATCGGTCCCTTGGTCATTCACATGCCGATCAATGCGAATACCGCCTTCCGCGAACTCGGCATCATCTTTTTCCTCGCTTGTGTCGGCCTCGGCGCCGGGGCGAAGTTCGTGGAAACTGCTTTCTCCAGCAGCGGCTTGCAATGGATGGCGTTGGGGGCCGCGGTGACGGTGCTGCCGTTGTTGATCGTGGGAATCATCGGCAGGAAATGGATGAAAATGAACTATCTCACCCTTGTCGGCGTGCTGGCTGGCAGCATGACCGATCCGCCGGCGCTGGCATTCGCCAACAAGCTCTCGAACTCGGACTACCCTTCGCTGGCCTATGCCAACGTCTATCCTCTAACCATGCTGCTCCGCATTCTCGTGGCGCAGATGGCGGTGCTCTGGCTTAGCTGACCGGTGGCCTCACCTCGACTGCTCCAGCATTCTCAGCAGCGGCAGTTCGGCGCGCTTGCGGAGGGATTCCTCCATCTCCACTCGAGGCTGAAGCGTATCGAGGCAATCGCGAAGTTTCTGCAGCGTGTTCATCTTCATGTAGCGGCAGTCGGCGCAAGCGCAGCGGTCAGTAGGCCCAGCGATGAGGTTTTTGTCCGGGCACTCCTTGCGCAGGCGGTGGAGCATGCCGCTCTCGGTGACGACGATGATGTCTTTGACCGGCGCGTTCTTGCAGTAGGAAACCATTTTTTCCGTCGAGCAAACCTCATCAGCGAGCAATCTAACCGCTTGCGTGCATTCCGGATGGGCGACGACGAGGGCGTCCGGATATTCAGACTTGATTCGGTTGATCGAGTCGCGGGTGAACTCGACGTGGACATAACAGTTACCCTTCCAGAGGTCCATCTTGCGGCCGGTTTGCTCCATCACCCATGCGCCGAGGTTTTCATCGGGCACGAAAAGGATGGGGCGATCCGCAGGCGCGAGGTTGACGATTTTCACCGCGTTGCCTGAGGTGCAGATCACATCGCAGAGCGCCTTCACGCCGCCGGAACAGTTGATGTAGGCGATGACGTAGTAGTTTTTATCCGCGTGTGCCTGAAGGAAGGCTTCTAACTGCGGGGCGGGGCAGGATTGTTCGAGTGAGCAACCGGCATCGGCATCCGGCAGCACAACGATTTTCCCCGGGTTCACGATTTTTGCGGTTTCCGCCATGAAGTGGACACCGCAGAAGACGATGACATCGGCCTCGGTGGCCTTGGCATGATAGGCGAGACCTAACGAATCACCCACGTAGTCGGCGACGTCCTGGATGTCGCCAGTCTGATAGTTGTGGGCGAGGATAACGGCGTTGCGCGCCTTTTTCAGGGCGAGGATTTCTTCCTTGAGATCGAGGGCGACTGGCATGGCGAGGGGCTCTGGAGGGAGGTTCAGGCGGCAGGTGTGGTGGAAATCATCTCGATGCTGCCGCTGTGCTTGGCACCGGGTTTGACAATGAGCGAGGTCGTGCGGACGAGGCCTTGGAGTTGCGCGCGCTTTTCCAAGGTGACCGGGCCGGTGCAGGAAATCTGGCCCCGCACGGTGCCGTCGATGAACGCGGAGGTGGCGGTGACGGGATTGAGGAACTCCACCCGGGCGCCCTTTTCCACGCGGAGATTCTTGCAATGAACCTTGCCGACGATTTTGCCGTGGCTGCGGATGATGAGATCGCCGGAGCACTCGACCGATCCTGCCAGTTCGCCAAGGACGGTGAGATGATGGCATTGGAGCGTGACTCCCGAGACCACACCGGTTTTCTGAATCACCACGTCGCCACAGGTCTGGATCCTGCGGTTCCAGTGTTCGTTGATGTCATAGTCCATCAGACTGACGTAGCCGCTGCATTTCGGGCATTGGCTGGATTGCGCCTCGGCGATGGCCTTGTAGCCGTAACCGCAGTTGAAGCAGGTGATTTCCCGCGGCGGTTTCACCGGACGGAACAAGCGCATCAGAAAGGAGCGCGGCGGCGGGGTAGGCTTCTTCCTGAGATAGGGCTGCACCTTCTGGGTCGCGGCGCGAACCTCCGGTTCTGGGTCGGTGTCCTTGCGCGGGGGTGCCAGCCGAGTGACCGGACGGGTGCGCACGACACCCTTGCCGTCGGTGACTTGGAAATTCGCACGACAAGCCCGGCATTGGGTGGAAACCACCAGTGCGGGCTCCGATTGAACCTGCCCGCATTCCGGGCAAGTCACCTCGAGGCGATGGCGATGAATTTCATCCGCCATGGCAGGACAGGTCGGTTCTCAAAGCAAGGGCGGCGCTCAGCAAGTTAGGAAGCGGTGCCGGCAAGAGTTCCTTGTTTCGGAGGCTCTGGAGTCGCGGCAGCCGCCTTGGCCGCAGGTTGGCTCGTGGCAGGAATCTGGGCCGGGGTTCCGACCGTGGATTTACCGACGAAAATGGCACCTGCCTCGATGGAGAGCGTCTTGGCCTTGATGTCGCCGACGACTTCGGCGCTCGACTTGAGCTCGACCCGGTCGGTGGCGGTGAGATTGCCGTGGACC
>JBBQDJ010000480.1:0-2988 GCA_038319595.1 Verrucomicrobiales bacterium | reverse complement strand
TTCGTGCGCCTACCACGTCAGAGAGAGGAAGTTTCAATTCTCGGAAAGCAAATGATCCGTTCCGGGACCTCGGTTGCGTCACATGCCAGGGAAGCATCCAGAGCTCGGTCGGATGCAGAGTTTTGCTCCAAGCTTGGCGGTCTACTTCAAGAGGCCGACGAATCCCAACTCTGGCTTGAACTTTTGAAGGAAGATTGCAAGATTGCAGATGTTTCACTTCCTTCGATCCACCGCGAAGCTGGGGAACTCATTGCCATCTTCACCACAATCCTATCAAAGGTCAGAAAAAACTCCTAACACCTCGCACAGTCGTAACAGCTCTTGGAAATTCTAAGGTTTTTAAGGCATTTCGACCCAACGACATCGGCCCTTCCTCAGTTATCGGCATTTTTAATTTTCTTCTTTCAGCATTTCAGTTTTCAGCGTTTCAGCATCTACCCCATGAACATCCATCCCGAGTTCCACCGTTTCCTGCACCGTCACGACAAAGAAAACCTTCTCGGCCAGCGGGGCATCGTTGTCTGGCTTTGTGGCCTCTCCGGCTCAGGAAAATCCACCATCGCCAACGCCGCCGAACGGGTGCTTCACCAACAAGGTCGATTCACCACCATCCTTGATGGCGACAACCTGCGGACCGGCCTCAATACCAATTTGGGATTCACCGATCAGGACCGGCTTGAAAATATCCGGCGCATCTCGGAAGTCGCGAAAATCTTCGTGTCACAAGGCGTCATCACCTTCGTCTCGGCCATCACCCCACGCGGTGAATTGCGGGATCTGGCCCGTGGAATTCTCGGTAAAGACCTCCTGGAAGTCTATGTGAAGGCAAGCTACGAGGCCTGCGAGCAGCGCGATGTCAAAGGTCTCTACGCCAAGGCCGCCCGTGGTGAAATCGCTCATTTCACGGGCAAGGACGGATCTTTTGAACCGCCGAGCCAGTCGGACCTGACTCTCGATACTGAGAAAACCTCCATCGAGGACGCCGCATTCGAACTACTGGAAGCCATCCGCCCGAGAATTTCGGCGCACCTTCCTCTGTGAAGTCCGCGGTCGATTTCGTCCGTCAATTGAATCAGCTGAAGTCCTTGGGCTTCAGCTTTTTTTGTCTCCAAGGACTCTAAAAACCGAATCATTACCATTTTGCCCAACATAATAATCCTTGACCCAATTTGCAAGGACGCCTAAGCCCAAAGCGCTCCTCATTGCGGCGCGTTTATTTTCCCGATTTTATCGCTACCACCCATGCCCAACTATCATCTCAGTCACCTCGACCAACTTGAAGCCGAAGCAATCTTCATTCTTCGTGAAACCGCCGCCCAGTTTGAGAATCCCGCCCTGTTGTTCTCAGGTGGCAAGGATTCCATCGTGATGGCTTGGCTCGCCCGCAAGGCGTTCTGGCCAGCCCGCATGCCCTTCCCCTTGGTGCACATCGACACCGGACACAACTTCGAGGAAACCATGACTTACCGTGACGAGTTTGTGGAATTGATCCGCGCCACACTCGTCGTCGGCTCGGTGCAGGAGTCCATCGACATCGGTCGGGTGATCGAGGAAAAAGGCCCGAACGCCTCCCGCAACAAACTTCAGACCGTCACCCTGCTCGATACCATCGAGAAGAATCAATACGACGCCTGCCTCGGCGGTGGCCGCCGCGACGAGGAAAAGGCCCGCGCCAAAGAACGCTTCTTCTCGCACCGCGACGACTTCGGCCAGTGGGATCCGAAAAACCAGCGCCCCGAGCTTTGGAACCTGTTCAACGGCCGCAAAAATCCCGGCGAACATTTCCGCATTTTCCCGCTCTCCAACTTCACGGAAATGGACATCTGGATGTATATCCAGCGCGAGGAAATCCCACTGCCTTCGATTTACTTCTCCCATGAACGCGACGTCTTCGAGCGCAATGGCTCGCTACTCGCCGTCACGGAATTCCTCAAAGCCCAGGATCATGAACCGGTCGAACGCAGGGTTGTCCGATTCCGCACCATCGGCGATGCCACCTGCACCGGAGCCGTCGAATCCACCGCCTCCGACCTCGACGAAGTCATCGCCGAAGTCGCCGCCGCCCGCCAGACCGAACGCGGCACCCGCTCCGACGACAAGCGATCCGAAACCGCCATGGAAGACCGCAAGAAAGAAGGATACTTTTAAATAAACGCTGAAAACTGAAATGCTGAAACGCTGAAATAGAAGTCAGCGCTTCGCGTCGGGAATTCAGTCCTTCTTTGTCTTCATTTCAGCGTTTCAGTTTTCAGCTTCTCAGCATCTAACCCAATGTCCGCTTCCAAACCAACACCCTCACAAAAGCTGCGTATCGCTTCTATGCTTTACGCGACGGCTCGCAAGGTAAAGTTCGCTGCTATTAAACGGCTTCACCCCGAGTGGACCGAGGCGATGCATTTGAAAGAGCTGAATCGCCGTTTCTTCCTGCTTCATGATTGAACTCATCGATACATTCATCCGGCCACTTAATAACCACGGGATTCGGTATATGATCACCGGCTCAGTGGCATCCATGATCTATGGGGAACCACGGCTGACCAATGACGTGGATGTCGTATTGGAGATCACGTCACGGGATATTTCAAAACTGGTTGAGGCATTCCCCGAGGAGAATTTCTACCTACCGCCTGTCGAAGTAATCGAGACCGAACTTCTGCGCGGAAGCCGGGGACACTTTAACATCATCTGCCAACTGACGATGCTCAAGGCTGACATCTATCTGGTTGGTAGCGATCCACTACAGAGATGGGGCATGAACGGGGCGCGCATCCTCGATATCGAAGGGCTACAGGTTTCCTTTGCCTCGCCCGAGTATGTCATCATTAGAAAACTTGAGTTCTACCGTGAAGGGAACTCCGCAAAACATCTGCGAGATATCGCCTCTATGATTGCCGAGTCCTCATCCGAAATCGACCAAGTCACGCTTGCCGCATACATTTCCCAACTCCACCTCGAAACTGAGTGGCAGGCCGCCCTCGCCCTCGTCTC
>JBBQDJ010000479.1:0-3004 GCA_038319595.1 Verrucomicrobiales bacterium | reverse complement strand
GCCCTATCACCTCGCGTTTGTTATCGGCGGAACATCGGCGGAAACCTGTCTCAAGACGGTGAAGATGGCTTCCACGCGTTACTATGACACGCTGCCGACCACTGGCAACGAGCACGGCCAGGCGTTCCGCGACATCGAGTTAGAGAAAGAATTGCTGGGATTGGCCCGCGAGATCGGCATTGGGGCGCAGTTCGGCGGGAAGTATTTTGCACTCGATGTTAGAGTGATCCGTCTGCCACGCCACGGTGCGTCGTGCCCGGTCGGCATTGGAGTTTCCTGTTCCGCGGACCGGCAGGCGAAAGCGAAGATCACCAAGGATGGCATCTTTCTTGAGAAGCTCGAAAAGAACCCCGGTCGTTTTATCCCAGAGAAATACAGCGGCTGGAAATTCAAGGGAGTTCCGATCGACTTGGATCTTGGCATGGAGGAAACACTGAAGACTCTCTCCAAATATCCGGTGACCACCGCGCTCGCGCTAACAGGAACTATCATCGTCGCCCGCGACATCGCCCACGCGAAACTCAAGGAAATCCTCGACGACACCGGCGAGCTGCCGGAATATTTCAGGAAGTACCCGGTTTACTACGCCGGTCCGGCCAAGACGCCGGTTGGATTGCCATCGGGATCCTTCGGTCCGACCACGGCCGGGCGCATGGACGGCTATGTGGATTTGTTCCAGTCCCACGGCGGCTCGATGGTGATGCTGGCCAAGGGCAATCGCTCAAAGCAGGTCACCGACGCCTGCCAGAAACACGGGGGATTCTACCTTGGCTCCGCGGGAGGACCGGCAGCTTTGCTCGCGCAAGAGCACATCCGATCGCAGGAAGTGGTCGCTTTTCCGGAACTCGGGATGGAAGCGGTGTGGAAGATCACCGTTGAAAATTTCCCCGCGTTCATCCTCGTGGACAACAAGGGCAACGACTTTTTCACGTCGCTCAACACCTGCCCGGTCTGCCACTGAAGAGGAGTTGAAAGAACCGCTTGCAAGATAGGCGGCCGTTTCACGGTAAATGCGTTGCAAGCGAGTTTTCCGGGGCTAGAGTTCCCGCAACTACACCACTAAAATTATGGGATCATTTGGAATGCAGGAGATGGTTGTGATTTTCATCATAATCTTGTTGCTCTTCGGAGCGAAGAAATTGCCCGAACTCGCTCGCGGAATCGGGAAAAGCATGGGTGAATTCAAAAAAGCGCGGGACGAGTTCGAGCACGAAATCACCCGTTCCGAAACCGAAACCCGCGTCAAGGAGGTTCCAGGCAAAGAACCCCGCGAGTCCTGATGAGGATGAGATTCGGTTTGAAAGCTGGATCGTTGAAAAGCAAAGCCCCGGGATTTCTCGGGGCTGTTTTCATTTTGCTAGCCGCGCTGACCACTCCGGCCTGTAAGAAGAACACTCCGGATTGGGACACTCCCGGCGAGACGGCTCCGGCGAGCACCGCGACCTCGGCCAGCGCCCCCGCTTCCAAAACAATCGAAGCACCCGCGCCGACCGATCGAGAGGAGCAAAAACCGGTCATCACCGCGGCACCCGAGAAGACCCTCGCGCCGACAGATCCCGCGACTTCCGGCCTTCGCTTCGTGGCCTACAACGTCGAGAATTGGCTGACCATGGACCGCTATGTGGACCGAAAGTCACTCAAAGGCGCTCCCAAACCCGACGCCGAGAAGGAAGCCGTCGTCCGCATTCTGGCCCGGCACAATCCGGACGTCGTCGGAGTCTGTGAAATCGGCACTGCCGCCGACTTGGCCGAACTTCAGGAAAAACTCAAAGCCGCCGGCCTGAATCTGCCGAACTCGCACTACACCGGTGGCTCGGACCCCACCCGGCATCTCGGAATTTTATCGCGATATCCGATTACTTCGACCGCCAAACCGACGGAAACCGAGTATCAACTGGCGGGTCAAACCTACGGCATCAACCGCGGGATCCTCGATGCCACCATCGAAGCCCGTGGCAAATCCTATCGCTTCCTCGGTGTGCACTTGAAATCGAAGCGTGACAGCGAGCAAGGCGACCAAGAAGCGATCCGCCTGAATGAAGCTCGGCTGCTGCGGCGCCATGTGGATTCCATTTTCAAGACCGATGCCGACGCGAGATTGATCGTCTATGGCGATTTCAACGACACCCGAGCGACCGCGCCGATCAAACAGATCACCGGCAAATACAACGACCCCACCTACCTAACTGCGATCCCCGCCAAGGACTCGAACCAAGAGGCATGGACTCACTTCTGGTCGATCAATGACATTTACTCGCGGATCGATTTCATCATGGTCAGCAAGGCCCTGCGCGGCGAGGTGGATTTCCCGGCCTCACGAATCATCGATGATCCCGGATGGAACGACGCATCCGACCACCGGCCGGTGATAGCGATTCTCAAGTGACCCGCAAACAAACGCAATTTACTTGCAAAAACAGCGATGTGTCGCACCTTGCCGCCATGCTTCGCTTGATTCTCACCCTGGCACTTCTGGGATCGATTCCGCTCCATGCGGCTGACCTCAAAATCGCCGTTCTGCATCCCCTGCTAGGAGACCTTGCCCGGCAGGTGGGTGGTGACCAAGTGGAGGTCATTGACTTGATCGGTCCGAATGGAGACCCCCATCATTTTGAGGCAAAGCCGGAAGATCTCGAGAAAGCAAACGGAGCGGCGATCTATCTGATCTCCGGAATGGGCCTCGAAGGCTACCTGCCGAAGCTCAAGGCGATCATTGCTGGAAGGTCGGAGTTGATCGAAGTCGGTGCGACCCTGCCATCCATGGAAGGATCGTGTTCGGAGGTGGATCATCGGCATGTGCATGAAATCGATCCGCACTGGTGGCACTCCATTGAATTGTTCCGGCGGGCGCTTGGAATCGTGACGGAGGCGTTGGTGAATAAATCGCCGGACCACGCTGTTTACTTCCGTGAAAACGCCGCTAATTACCGGAAGCGACTCGATGACTTGGAAAAATGGAGCCGACGGGAACTCTCAAAAATCCCTCGGGACAAGCGCCACCTTG
>JBBQDJ010000478.1:0-3047 GCA_038319595.1 Verrucomicrobiales bacterium | reverse complement strand
TTCTAAAAACTCCCCCCCCGCCCTCCGGTCCCCTCCCCATCGTCGTGCCCCGCCCGGCGCCCCACCCCTGCCCATGTGTGATATTCAAACCGCCTGTCAGGGAACGAACAGCAGGCAGATCGGGCTCGGCGTGCTGACCGTATTGACGGGTGCGCCCAACAAGCCTGTCGCGGGATCCAGCGGCAATACGCTGATCGTGTTGGAATCCTGATGACCACAGAGCAACCATTTGCCGCTTGGATCGATTTTGAAATAGCGCGGGATCTTGCCGCCGCAGGGCGCATGCTGGAGAAATTTCAGTGCGCCTGTTCCAGCATCACGCTGATAGACGACGATCGAGTCATGGCCACGGTTCGATCCATAAACGAATTTCCCGTTAGGATGCACTTCGATTTCCGCCGTGGTGTTTTTCCCGTTGAAATCTGGGGGCAGTGTCGGAACGGTCTCTAGGACGGTGAATTTCCCGCCTTCATAGGTGCTGGTCGTGACGGAATTTCCGAGTTCGTTGATCACGTAGGCATTCTTCTCATCGGGAGAAAAAGTCAGGTGCCGCGGCCCCACACCGGGTGTCGAAACCAGCGCCGGGAGCGGATCTCCGAGCTTTGAAGTCGCCGCATCGAATGGATAGACGAACACCTGGTCCAGACCAAGGTCAGGCATGAAAAGCTGCGTGTTCGCCTTGTTGAAATAAACGCCGTGGGCGTGAGGACCGTCCTGGCGAGGTTTGTTAGGTCCGGAGCCGTTGTGCTTGATCAGCGTGGCTATCTCACCGGGGACTCCCGAGCCATCGAGCTTTAGCGTGGCGAAGCTGCCGTCGCCATAGTTCGCCACGGCGACGGTGCTGCCGGTCTTGTCCACAGCGACATGGCAGGCCCCCTTCCCTCCTGCTGAAGCCTCACCGAGGAATTTCAGCGCATGCTCGGCACCGATCGAGAATGCGGCGACTGCGCTTGATCCATCTGCGAACGGCTTGATCGGAGTCCCGCAGGCATAGAGGACCGGCTTGGTCGGGTGAAGTGCGAGAAAGCCGGGATTGGTGTATTCCGCCGCGAGGATGGGGTCGGTGAGTTTGCCGGTCGCGGAGTCGAAATCGGCTAGATAGATTCCTTTGCTGCCTCCTCCGGCTCCGGTGCCGATCAATACCGGCACGGCATGCAGCGGGGCGGATAGCAGGAAAAAAGGCGTGATTAGCTTTGGAAACATGCCTCGAAGACGTGGGTAAATGTTCATTTTGTTCATCGAATTAAAGCTGTCTCAACGTGTTCCGGCTGTCTCAGCCGGATTTGGGAAATCCACCCGGCTGAGACAGCCGGAACACATTCTCATACATCAAATCCGAAGTGTCGTTTGGCGTTTCCGAAGCAGACATTGCCCACCAGCTTGGAGAGGGCCGCGAAATCATCCGGCAACTCGCCGCGGTCGGCCTCGCTACCGATCAAGTTACAAAAGATGCGGCGGAAATACTCGTGACGCGGGAATGAGAGGAAAGAGCGCGAATCCGTTAGCATGCCGACGAAACGTGAAAGCAATCCGGTGGCGGACAGTGCGTCGAGCTGGAGTTCCATGCCGTTTTTCTGATCGAGGAACCACCAACCTGAGCCGAACTGAATTTTACCGGCGACGGTGCCGTCCTGAAAGGCACCGGTGAGACAGGCGAATAGGTAGTTGTCGCGGGGATTGAGGTTGTAGAGCACGATTTTCGGGAGCGATCCACTGCTGGCCAGCGCGTCGAGATACATCAACAATGCTTCGCCCTGGCGGGTGTCGCCGATGGTGTCATAGCCGGTGTCCGGTCCGAGCTTGCCAGCCATTCCGGAGTTGACGTTCCGGAACGCGCCGAGGTGGAGCTGTTTGGTCCAACCTTTCGCCGCATCGAGCTGGCCAAAGAAGACCATCAGATAGAACGAGAATTTTTCCTTCTCTTCCGGAGACGCGGGTTTGCCCGCTCTCGCGCGGTTGAAGATCATGGCCGCCTCCTCGTCGGTGCAGTGAATGGCCGGCATGCGGTCGAGACCGTGGTCTGAGAGACGCCCCCCCGCAGCGTGGAAATCATCATGGCGCTTCTGCAGTGCGGCGAGAAGATCTGATAGATGGACAATGGTGGTATCGGACGCACCTTCTAGTTTTTCTAACCATGGCTTGAGCAGTTCCGGACGATCCACCAGCAGTGCCTTGTCTGGGCGGAATGTCGGCACGACCCAGGTTTTCAGATCAGACGCGGCGATGGTCTCGTGATCATCGAGTGGATCCGCCGGATCATCGGTAGTGCCGACCACGCGGACATCGAATTTTTTCAGCAGCCCGTGGGTCGAGAAATCGGCCTCGGCCAGTTTCTCGTTCGTCCGCTCCCAGATCTCATCGGCGGTGTCCGGCGAGAGCAGAAGATCGATGCCGAAATAGCGTTGAAGTTCGATGTGCGTCCAGTGATGGATCGGATTGCGTAAGGTGTAGGGCACGGTCTCTGCCCAGGCTTGGAATTTCTCGCGCGGTGTCGAGTCGCCGGTGATGAGTTCCTCGTCGATCCCGTTGGCCCGCAATAACCGCCACTTGTAATGGTCGCCGCCAAGCCAGATGTCGGAGATGTTTTCCCAGCGATGATTCGTGGCAATCTGCCGGGGCGAGAGGTGGCAGTGGTAATCGATAATCGGTTGGTCCTTCGCAACCTCATGAAAGAGCCGGCGCGCGGTGGGAGAATACAGGAGGAAATTTTCGTCAAGGTAGGCCATGGCGGGACAATCAGACCTCTGTATCCGGCGGTGGCCAAGAGATAAAATGGGGTGAAACGAAAATGTCGCTCTAGATTAGGCCGAGGATTTCTCTAAAACGCCAGTTTCCAGAGCATTCCCAGAGCGGCACAAGCCGCCAGCACCGGGATGACGCCTTGTTTGAAACGCTCCATCGCGATCCACGCACTAACGGCGACTATCGCAACGAAATAGTCCACACCGCCGGTGTCCGGTCGCAGCGCGTGCCAGGCGAACCAGATCGCCAGATTGAGAATTACGCCGACGACCGCTGCCGTGATGGCTGTTAGTGCGGAGGCCAGG
>JBBQDJ010000477.1:0-3050 GCA_038319595.1 Verrucomicrobiales bacterium | reverse complement strand
CCGCGCATGGACGAGACGTCCATGCCCCCTAGTCGGGCTAGCTGAGCAAGCCCTTCGTTTGCTCTCGATTTCCACGGGGCAAGATCATCAGCACCCATCCGACTGCGGCGAGCACCAGCACGACCCAAGGCGTGAGCCAGCCGAAGCGCGTGTAGAACGTGAGTCTCGTTTCCCGCTGCAAGGTGCCGGAAATGACTCCTTGTTCGAGCGCGGCGAGTCGGGCGTGCAGGTGGCCGTTTGAGTCGATCAGTTGCGAAACTCCGGACGTGGCGACGACGAAGATCCAGCGACCGTTCTCGCAGGCGCGGATGCGTGTCAGGGCGGCATGCTGATCGTGCTGTCGAGCGGTCCAGGATTCCGCATCCATCGTCGGGGCGATGAGACACTCCGCGCCGGCCGAGGTCATCCCGCGGACGACACCTTCGTAGTCACCGTCGAAGCAAATGGGAGTTCCTGTTAGGCCGTGAGAGGTTGGAATTGGCCGCGCGGTCGTGCCGGCTGTGCCATCGTCGAAGAGGTGGACGGTGTGGACTTTCGTATGCTCGCCGAGAACTCCGGTGGGATCGAGAGTCAGCGCGATGTTGCGCCAGACTTCGCCGCCGTTGGGGCGGGACTGGGTGCCGAAAGTGAGGGTGATTTTCTGCTCCTTGCAAAGCGATTGAACGAGGTTCCAGTCGCGTGGGTTGGCGCGGATGTCGAAGGGCACGGCGTATTCGGGCCAGACGACATGTTGAGTTCCCGGTGGCAGGGCCCGCGTTTCCATCAGATACTTGTCCAAGGAGACGTTCTCAAACTGAAGTCCGGCGACTTTGATGGAGTTAGAATCGTTTGCCGCGGGTTCCGGCAGCTTGGGATTCAGATAGATTGCTAGAACCAATACGGCGATTACTGTGCTGGCCGATTTCCATTTCCTCACCACCAGTAGAGCGACGGAAAACACCACCAAAGCGCTGACTCCATAAACACCGATCCATGGCAGGAAAGCGTTAGGACCCATCGCCAGCCCTGCGGTCATCCACGGGAACTTGAGGGGGAACAACTCGGCTCGAATGAATTCCCAGCCGCACCAGTTTAGCGCGGTAAAGAGGGCGAATTTCCATCCCGTCACTCCGCGTAAACCCGCACGTCCCTGCATTTCTGCGAACAATGCGGTGAACGCGGCGAGGACGCACCACAGGACGACGACGATGCTTCCGAAAACGTGATATAACCACGAGAGGCTCAATCCATACGCAGTCATCCCATGCAGAAAACCGATCGCGCGGGCGCGGGTTCCGCTTTGGCCGTGCAGCGCCAGTAGCAGCCCTGCTAGACCGGGGATGATCAACCATCCCCAACCGAGCGGCGGGTAGGCAAGTGAATAGGTCGCTCCCGCAAGGATGGCGATGCCGCAGCGGCTGGGGAATGAATAGTGTGCCGTCATGGAAAATCGGTTCTCTGAGAGATTTTGAATCTCTCAGATCCCGCCGAAACTCCAAGCAATCTGTGAAGATTTGCTGCGAGACGCCGCAACCACGTTGGCACGGACTCGCTGCGCGAATTCGAATTTACACGACGCTAGAAAGTCCGGATGGAAGACAACCCGCCGTCGGGACGCAGGATCTGGCCGGTGAGAAATTTCGAGGCGTCCGATAACAGATAGCCCGCGAGTTCCGCGATGTCCGCCGGGTCGCCGATCTGTTGGAGCGGGTGGCGCTTGGCGGAGGCCTCTTTTTTCGCGTCCGAGTTCAAGAGGTTTCCCGCGAGCGGGGTATCGGTCAGCGACGGAGCGATGACATTCACGCGGATCTTCGGGGCGAGTTCGGCGGCCAGGGCGAGTGCCATGCCCTCGACTGCGCCCTTCGCAGCGGCGATGGAGGCGTGAAACGGCATTCCCTGGGCGACGGCGACGGTGGAAAAAAGCACCACCGAGGCGGAGCCCGCCGCTTTCAATGCGGGCAGCGCGGCTTGGAGCGCGGCGGCGGCACCGAGGCAGTTGATCCGGAAATCATTGAGAAAATCCTCCGCGGTCAGCCGATGAAATGGCTTCAAGGTAATGCTCCCAGGAAAATAGATGAAGCCGTCCAAGACCGGCGGCAGGATCAGCGCGCTGGGATGGGTGGCATCGAACGGCTGCACCGGGATACCGATTTCCTCCAACGGGCCGGGCGTGCGGGCGGCCGCGACCAGTGAGTCGCCCCGAGCCTGCAACAAGCGCGCCGTTGCGAGCCCGATCCCCGAATTTCCACCGATCAACAAGATACTCCGTGCCATGGCGGCAAGGTGGGCGGCGATCCCTGCGGGTCAAGGGGGCAATCCCATAATGGGGGAAATGAAAAGCCGCCATCCCTAGGTGGGATGGCGGCTGGTGAGCATTGATTCGGTTACTTCTTCTCTTCGGCGTCGATTCGGGCCTTGGCTGCTTCGGCTTCCGCATCGGCCTTCTTTTTATCTGCCTCGATTTGAGCTTCGGTGGATTTCACCTCCGCCTTGATTTCAGCCTTCTGAATTTCGGCATTGGCTTCCACCCGGCTGACGGCGGCATCCGCCTTGGGTTTGAGGGCGTCCTTCTCTTGTTCCAGCGCTTCCTTGGTGGCATCATTTTGGGCATCGACCGCTTGCTTGCGCTCGTTGCAGTTCGCTAGGAACACGGTGGAAAGGGCGATGATGGAGATTGGAATGAATTTCATGGTCGTGTGGGTTGGTTTGGTGTCGGCAGCCAACAGGGCCAGCGATAATCGTGAGTTGCAGAATCCGTGCCTCGTCGATCTTACTGCTGATTATCAATGTATTGGGGAAAATTGGGTTGGCATCCGGGGTGAGGAATCGGGCGCAATGCAATACCGGCGTTGCAAATGCCGAGTATCTGGCGGCTCCACGATTCGGCAGGGTTTGAGGAAAAAACTTCTAAGGAATTGGCGATTCGCGTGTCATCATCTTTGACATGAAAACCTTGTTTTGGCTTTTTCTGGCGGCAGTGGCTGCCAATGTGAACCTCATGGCCCAGGGACCTGAAGCACTCCGCGCGGAACGCGACAAGCTAAAGGAGCGTGGAATGTGGCGGGATGTGG
>JBBQDJ010000476.1:0-3064 GCA_038319595.1 Verrucomicrobiales bacterium | reverse complement strand
TGAAGGCCTTTTTCTAGGGCACGCCGGAGAAGCGGCTCCAGATCGGTGAGGAGTGCGGGATCGATTTCAGGGGCATTGGCGCCCGGTTTGAGATGGTAGTGCCAAGCCACCGGGACGCGGATGTGATCGAAGCCTTCAGCGGCGATGCGGTCGATATCTTCGGTCGAATAGCGAATGCCCCACGAGAAGGGTGGGGGAGCATCCCAGCCGTTGCCGAGATTCACGCCGCGCTTGAGTTTCGCCAATGCCCGGTGGGCCGGGGTGTTCCGGCCGAGTGGCTTCGGGGGAATGAAACCGGGCAGCGTCGCGGCTCTTGTATGCAGGCGAAGCGTTACTTTTTGACCGGCTTTCAACTGCAAGGTCTGTGCGAGTGGTCGATTCTGCCAGGAAGCGCCGACGGACTTTCCTGCCAGTGGTAAGGCGCCTGCCAACGGCCACACATCGGCGGCAATTTGATTCTGATAGAGCGCGGTCCAACCAGCAGGTTTTCCATCGGCTTGTGATTCGAACCCGCCATTCACCACTGTGGTGCCTTCGGCTGAAATCGAGTCCCACAGCACTTCCTTCCGGCAGATGATTCCGGGCGAGGCTTCCTCCCAAGGGCCATTGAGAATCAATTCCATTGGGCCATCCTCCATCGGTGTGAATTGAATAGTAATCTCTCTCCAATCCCACCCGCAGACGGGGAAAATCACATCCGTCAGGCGTTTAGAGACCTCCGGGTCCTTCTCCCAGACCGCTTGAGTAGCGGTGCCGGTGGAGACCCGCACGTCCTGAAGCGGGACACGGCCTTGCGGAACACGCAGCCAGAGTCGGGCTTCGGTGGTTTGCCGCAAGGGTTCCTGAGCACCGGAGGAAACCGCGAGGGCGAGCAGTAGGGAAAATGCGCGGGTCATGATGATTTTTAGCGGGTCTTGGCTTGCGGCGGTCGCGGTCGGCGGCTATCCCCATACGGCATGGACCATCATGTTTATTTCTGGTTGAAGGATGAGTGTAAGAATGAGGTGGATCGCGCGATCTTCGAGCAGGGCTTGTCCGCACTTTTTGACATCCATCTGGTCGCCGGTGGTCGCTGGGCGGTTCCTGCGAAGGTGATGATCCGTCCTGTCATCGACCAATCATGGGATTACGCGCTGACGATGAAATTCAACACCATCGAGGAGCACGATGCCTATCAGGTGGATGCCGACCATAATGTTTTCATCAACACCTTCAAGGAGTGGTGGGCGCAGGTGCAGGTGAAAGACCTGGCCTGAGAGGTCAATGCATGAACTGGCTGAGGGTAGATTTCAATTCGTCCGGCCAGTCGAGCGTGTCGAGCGTCTCCATCTTCCCCCACGCGGGATCGATGCGGACCAGGTCGTTGAAATAGACGGTCGCGTCGTCGTAGGCTCCCGATTGGGCGGCGGCGATGGTGAGCAACGCGGTGGCGTTCTCGGCTTTTTCCTTGGGGAAGCCGATTCGCTTGCCGGTCTGGAGAAACTGATAACCGCGGTCGGAGTTTCCTGTTAGCAATGCGACCCAGCCGGCCCGCAGCGCGAAATTTCCATCCTGTGGGTAACGGTGCATGCCAGTGGTTAGGATGGTCATCGCCTGTTGGGGATCGGCGTTTTCGAAGGCGGTGTAAGCGGCTTCCGCGTAGTCGCCGGGGATCTGGGTTTCCAATGGATGTTCGGTGATGAGTTCGATCCAGATCGGATGCGCTTTCTGATAGTCGCCCATGGCGGTGAGTGCGAGCGCTTCGGCCCTCATGCAAGGTTCGGCAGGTGCGCCGAGATCGCGGGCGGTGCTGGCAAGTTGGAAGGTGGTTTCGGATTCCTCTTTGTGTTCGGAAAAAGCGAGGGCCGCCTTCATGCAGGCCAGCGCGAAGCGGGGTTTGCCGACGGTGGCCACGGTTTCCGGATCGGCGAGGCGATCCGCGACCGCCTTGCGTTGTTCGGCCGTGGAATCTTTGGGAACTTCGATCGCCACGAGTTCCTCTAACACGCATTGCCGGATCATCTCGAGCGCCGGTTCGAAATCCGCCTGCTCCCATCCATCCCAGTCCTCGCGCTGGCGGATCTCCTTCATGTCAGGAAAATTTTCCGGCCACGGAGAGAGTGCCTTTGCCCGGTGCCCCTCCAGCCAGGCGATGCGTGAGATGGCGATCTGCCTGAGGAAAGGCGGCAGCTCCTTTGCAGTTTCGAGTCCGGCGCTGATCCATTCCGGGTGGTCTGATTCCAAGGCCAGGGCAAGCGCCGTTGCTGCAGACGGCCCCTTGCCGCCGGCCTCGCGGATGGCAGTTAGAATCGCCGGGCTATCCTGGCTTTTGAACGCCGCCAGCAGGGTTGCCGCTGGTAGCCACGGTGATTCGTCCAATCCACTTGGATGATCCGGTGCCTTGGACAAGACCGCCGCGGTCAACTGCTGGTGCCATGGGGTTTCTATCAGATCTTTGGAAAGCTCGAGGATCCGCGACCAAGATTTTCCTGATCGATCGGCGCGGGCCAGACGATCCCATAGTGGTTGGAAGGCCGCCGCAGCGATTTCCTGTGATTGGAGGTTCTTGAGGCCGGCGACGGTGGCGGTGAAATCCAGCGTCGGAAGAACGGCCTGAATCGTGGCGAGGTCACATTCATCCAGCGATTTCAACCGCTGCTGCGGATTGACGGCTGCGAAATCGCGGGTTTTTTCGTCGTAGTGGACGCCGGAGAGGCTCTGGCAGAATTGTTCCAAAGCCATCATGCCTGCCTCGCCAAGCGATGCTGCGGTTTGCGGTGCTTCCGTCCGCAGCGGCAGCGGCAGGAAACGGTGTTCGACTAGGTTTCCGTTATCTTCACCGGTGATCACCTTTCCGCCGCTGAAGGCCAGCGCCGAGATTGCTCCGGCCGTCTCGACGGGCGCATGGGGGTGGGTGAGGATTTGCAATGAGTTTCCGTTGACCGCATAGGGAGCCGTTTCGGGAACGACCATCAATCCGTTCCAGAGATTGGGATGCCGGCTCCAGGGGAAACGTTCCATCAGTGCCTGCATTTCCAGCGAGCCGTCATCCTTGTCCTGATAGGAAATGATGGACTGCACGGGC
>JBBQDJ010000475.1:0-3075 GCA_038319595.1 Verrucomicrobiales bacterium | reverse complement strand
CGCATGGAGGCCTGGGGGCAAAAAATGGCTCCGATCAAAATCGTCGAGCTTGTCTCGTTCATCATCAGTCAGAATCCCAAGGAATTCCCGGAAACCTCGAACTAGCAGAATTGCAATCCACCGCAGGTGCCCGATCAACTTCAATCTCCTAGGCGGCCGAATCTTGATTCGGTGACGACGATCAACGCCGATGGGTCTCATAACATCCTTCACCCGGCGGATGTTAGCGGGAAATTCACCACCGCTCGGCGGGTGGTGGCAGGCTTGTTGATGGTCGTTTATGCAGCACTACCGTGGATTCCCATTAACGGCGCGCCAGCAATTTTCCTCGACGTGGAAACGCGGCATTTCCACGCCTTCGGCCTGACGCTGGTGGCGCAGGATCTGTGGGTGCTGTTCTTCGCGATCAGCGGGCTCGGCTTCCTGTTGTTTGTGATCACGGCGGTCCTCGGCCGGATCTGGTGTGGTTGGGCCTGTCCTTACACGGTTTTCCTCGATCATGTCTTCCGTCGCATCGAGCGCATGATCGATGGAGATTCCGCCGCACGCCGCAAGCTCGCGGCTGCGCCCGTCGATCTAGCAAAAATCTCCAAGCGCTTCCTCAAGCATTCCCTCTACATCATCGCTTCCGCACTCATCGCCCATATCTTCCTTTCCTATTTCATCTCGATCCCGCGGCTCTATGCGTTCATGAAACAGGGCCCCTTGGAGCACGCTACCTCTTTCGGGATCGTGGCGTTCCTAACTGGTGCTCTCTACTTTTGCTTCGCCCAGTTCCGCGAGCAGTTCTGTGTCTTGATGTGTCCTTACGGCCGCCTCCAGTCCGCGCTGACGGATGAAGATACCATGATCATCGGCTACGATTCGAAACGCGGCGAGCCTCGCGGCAAGGCGACGGATCCGACCGCCGGGGCGTGCATCGATTGCAACCGCTGCGTCTCTGTTTGCCCGACCGGCATCGACATCCGCAATGGCCTGCAGCTGGAATGCATCGGCTGCGCAGCGTGCATCGACGCGTGCGACGACATCATGGTGAAGCTCAAGCGCCCGACCGGCTTGGTGCGCTACGATTCCACGCGCGGTTTGGCCGGGAAGACACGCCGGATCTTCCGTCCGCGCCTACTGGCCTATGGATTGCTGGGATTGTTTGGTCTAACCGCGTTGGGCGTCACAGCGTTTTTTCGGGCAAAGCCGATGAACGCTGACATCACGCGGATGCGCGGCCCGTCGTTTTACATCGATCCAACTGTCGTTAGAAATCACTTCCAACTGCGCATCTTCAACAAGCGCAACCAATCGATGTCGTTCACCGTTTCTTTAGAAGATCCGCCCGCAGGTTACGCCATCACCGGACTCGGCGAGGCGCTGAAACTTGAGGCACTTCAGGAAACGGCAAGACCGCTGGTGGTCATCGTGCCCAATGGTTCCTATCACGGGCCGCAGACCCTCAAAATTAAGATCCATTCCGATCCCGGTGATTCGAACGTCCTGCGTGAGGTCGAATTCCTCGGCCCTAATCCTCATTTATTTAAAGAATCTCACGAATCCGAATCATCCCATGAATCCCATGAATCCCATGAATCCCACTCCGACTAAATCGATGTTCCGTCCTTGGCTATTTGTGATCTTCGCCTTCCTGCTGCTCATCGCCGCGTGGTCGTCGCTCATTTTTGTCGCCACAAAATTCTCGCCCGAACAAATCACCGTGACCGTGGGAAAATCCCGCTGACCTGCCGATGGATGCGATCCATACCACACTTGGTGCGCTGGTTGCCGGTCTTGTGACCAGCGTCCATTGCGTCGGCATGTGCGGACCGATCGCCTGCGGCCTTTCCGCGATGCCTGCCAGCGAAAGCGAGCGGATGCTGGCGGCAACTTCCTATCATGGAGCGCGTCTAACATCGTATGCCATCGTCGGTGCGATCTGCGGGGCCGTCGGCCAGCAGCCGCTCAAGTGGGTGTTCGATTCGCCGGCGGTCATCCTGCCTTGGATCCTCGTCGGGGTATTCCTGGTGTTTGCCTTCGGTCTAGAAAAACGTCTACCGCGACCGGCGGCTTTATTAAAATATGCGGCCCGTTGGCGGTTCAAGACCGCGCGGCTCACCCCGGTCCGCAGCGGGCTGGCGCTCGGATTTCTAACACCCCTGTTGCCGTGTGGCCCGCTCTATCTTCTATTCGGCGCGGCGCTGCTCAGTGGTTCCGGCTGGCGCGGCGCGGAGTTCGCGTTCGCGTTCGGACTCGGGACGGTGCCCTTGCTGTGGCTCGCGCAAACCCAGCTGCACCGGATGAAGCGCAGGGTTTCGCCGCAAACCATGGTGCGCGTGCAGCGGGGACTCGCTCTCACCGCTGCGCTGGTGATGATGTGGCGGCTTCACGACACGCTGCCGGGTTTCCGTAACGAGCCGGAGAAGCTGCCGTCCTGCTGCCACGACCTACCTGAAAGCTAACATGTCGGAATGCTCACATTGCGGGACGCCGTTTTCTGCTGCGACAGCCGATGACCGGTTTTGCTGCAAGGGCTGCGAGTTCGTTTACGAACTGATCCACGACGAAGGCCTGGATCGCTACTACTCACTGAGACAGGACACGCCGGTGAAGCCGGTGCGCGGCGTGCCGTTCGAAGCGCATGATTTCACTTGGCTGATCGATAAGGTGGTGGAGATCGAATCTAGCAGCACTCCCGGTGCCAGCGTGGAAGCGGACTTCTCGCTCGATGGCATTTCTTGCATTGGTTGCGTCTGGCTGGTGGAGAAAATTTTCCTACGGCTGCCCGGTGCCCTCGAAGCGGCGGCCCATCCGGCGACCGGGCGGGTGCATCTGTGTTGGCAGGCGGGAAAAATGGATCTTCCGGCGTTTGCCCGTGAGTTGGTTTCCTTCGGTTACACGCTGGCTCCTCGCCGAGCGGGGAGTTCCGCATCCGAGGCTGGGCAGCTCGGTGCGCGGCTCGGGCTTTGCGGAGCCTTTATGTTAAATGCGATGGGCTTCACCTTGCCGAGCTATCTTGGGATGCCGGATGACTTCGCATTTTCCGGGCTATTCCAATTGATCGCGCTTCTAACCGCCACGTTGTCGATG
>JBBQDJ010000474.1:0-3079 GCA_038319595.1 Verrucomicrobiales bacterium | reverse complement strand
ATGGCCGACGAAACTCTCCTTGTCCGCCCCGCTCACCGTCACCGAGGCGAGCACGGGGAAGATCACCAGCCAGCGCAGCGCGTTGTCAGAGAACGCTCCTTGGAACTGGGTGAACATCAGGTTCCAGTAACCGCGCGGCCAAGATTTTTCGGATTCGACATTCATGTTAGATGACGGGTGGGCAGATTTTCTTGAGCAGGAAATGGGTGGGCACGAAGATGATGCCGGTTAGCGCCGCGATCCACGTGCCGAGGTAGGCGAGCGGCGGCATCAGCGTCTGCGGTTTGTCATCACTGAGCAAATTGAAAACGTAGTTCACATTGCGTGGGAGGTTCGGGTTGCCCGGCGAAGGCGCGGCGGGTGGTAAGAGAAAATAGGCGATGAGGCAGAGCACCACGCAGATCACCGACCAACCTAACAGCGCCCGCTTGTCATAGCCAAGCTTGCGGACCAGATAGAAAAGCAGGAACGGCAGCCAGCCGTGGAACAGCGAAAGCCCACGCAGGAGGAGCGATTTGTTTTCATCGAACATGTAGCCGGTCATGCCCGTCATTTTTCCGCCGGAGAGCTGCACGAGAAAATCGATACACCAAAGCACCTGCGGCAACAAGATTCCAACCGCGGGCAGCGAGACGAGCAACGCGTCTTCCTTCCAAATCCCGACCAGCGTGAACAGCAGCGCCGCGTCGCAGAAGTAGAGGAAATTCGTCGGACCGTAGTTGATCCAGTAAACCGGGATCATCACCGTGAGGAAGGCGGTGTAGGAAATTTTCAACCAGAGCGGGATGCGGGACGGGGCGGTGTTCACGGTGTTTGTTTGCTGACGGTGCCGTTCTAGCAAACATCCGTCCGGAGCGTTAATTGAATCTTTCAATACCATCATCGACTGCTTCAATGGACGCCCGGCCATGAACATCCACCACCTGGAACTCTTCTACCATGTCGCCAAGTGCCGCGGAGTCAGTGCCGCCGCCCGCCAAATGCCCTACGGCATCCAACAGCCGGCGATCAGCGCGCAAGTCCTCCAGCTTGAGGATTCGCTGGGAAAAACCCTCTTCCACCGCCGCCCCTTCGCGCTCACGCCGGAAGGTGAAACCTTGTTCGCATTTATCGAGCCGTTCTTCGCGAAACTCCCCGCCATGGCCGAACGCCTGCGCGGCGGGACCGAGAAAAGCCTGCGCATTGCCTGTCCGGAAATCGTCCAGCGCGACTACCTCCCCACCTTGATCAGCGCCGTGCGCAAACGGGTGCCGGACTTTCATTTCAGCCTCGCATCGGCCCGCATCGAGGAAATCGAAAACCATCTGCGGTCCGGCACCATCGACCTCGGCCTGGCGACCCGCTCGGACTCGAAGGACGACGGGATCCGTGCCCACGAGCTTCTCAAAATGCCGCTCGCCCTCCTGGTCTCTGAAATCGGCGGCGCGGCCACGGCGGCCCAGATCCTCGAGCTCGACCGCATCGATATCCCGCTGGTCACCCTGCCGCGCGGCGAACCGGCGGTAGTCGCCTTCCAACAGGAACTCCAGCGGCGGAAAATCGAATGGTTCCCGATGTTGGAGCTCGCCAGCCTCGATCTAGTCGCCCGTTTCGTCGCCGCGGGTTATGGCGCGGGACTGGTGTTGGATATTCCGGGGGCCACCCGTCCGCCCGGCGTGCGTGCCTTGCCCCTTCCCGGATTTCCCGAGGTGGGTTTTCATGCCCTCACCCTTGGCAATCGCACCCCCATGGCGGAGCTTTTCATCGAGGAAGCGGAACGGGTGATCGCGGAACTGCACTGAAGAAAAGGCAGGCATTTCCGCCCGCTGCTAAGTTTCATCAGGTTAAACTGGCTCCTGGCAACTCACCTCCCGGATTCAAATTGGAAGTCTTCGGGCTGCATTTTTTTGATCGTGGAAACGAAGTGATTGGTGCACCTTTCGAGTCATCGTCGCCCATGCCCTGATTCGACAGGCTCATCACCCATCAAAATGTCGCAGGCCGCCAAAACAACCGGACTATCAATAGCCATCCGCGGCTGTGCATCATGGCACGACATCCAGGCCAAGTGGCAGAATTTTACTGAGAAGCAAAAGGGCGATCTTTTCGAGGAACTCGTTAAAGCCTACCTCCAGCTTGAGCCGGAATACGCCAGCAAACTCAAACACGTCTGGCCTCAGCGCGAGGTCCCGCAAGCCATCGCGCGGAAACTCAAACTGCCCGCCACCGACCAAGGCATCGACATCATCGCGGAAACTAAGGACGGCGAATTCTGGGCGATCCAGTGCAAGTATCGTCAGGACACCGATCACTCGCTGACTTGGCGCGATCTATCTACTTTCACTGGCCTCGCCTTCGGGGTCTGTCGGGGATTTTCCTTCGGGGTCATTTGCTCCACCACCGAGCGCATCACTCATGTGCTCAAGGATCAGGAACGCATCGGATTCTGTGCGCTCGATGTCTGGCAGTCGCTGGACGCCGATTTCCTCAAACGCCTACGCGCCCACCTCGCTAACAAACCGAGCATCCTGAAGCCGCTCAAGCCCCGTCCCCACCAGAAAGGCGCGGTGAAAGATGGCCACGAGCATTTCGTCATCGGCAAGGCCACGCGCGGGAAACTCATCATGCCCTGCGGCAGCGGCAAGAGCCTCACCGCCTGTTGGATCGCGAATGACATCGGTGCCCGCCGCATCGTCATCGCCGTGCCCAGTCTCGCGCTCATCCGCCAGACGCTGAAAGTCTGGCTGCGCGAAACCACGGCGAACCAGCAGTCCGTCGAGTGGATCTGCGTCTGCAGTGACGAATCCGCCGGCCGCATCGAGCGCGATGATGTGGCGGTATTGCGTCAGGACATCGGCGTGCCCTGTCTCACCGCTCCAGACGACATCGCTGCGTGGTTCAAGCGGAAGCATCACGGACTCACAGTGGTCTTCACCACCTACCAGAGCGGCGAAGCTCTTTCCACGGCGGCACGCTACGCGAAGTTCCGCTTTGACCTCGGCATCATGGACGAGGCGCACAAGACCGTGGGCGACGGCGGCAAGCTGTTTTCTCATCTGCTGCACGATGCGAATCTGCCGATTCGCCGACGCCTCTTCAT
>JBBQDJ010000473.1:0-3084 GCA_038319595.1 Verrucomicrobiales bacterium | reverse complement strand
CACAAGCAAGGGCGGTGGACGCTATCGTTGTTAGGATTCGCCGTGCTTGTCTCGGGTGGTGCGCTCGGATTGATGCATCATTCCATCCGCAGGGAGCGCCGCTTGAATGAAATGAAAAGCCATTTTGTCGCCAGCGTGTCGCACGAGTTGCGAGCTCCGGTGGCATCGATCCGTTTGATGGCCGACGCGCTCCGTGCCGAAAAAATCGAACCCCACACCGCCCGTGAATTCCACCGGCTGATTTCCCGTGAAGGTGCACGACTGACCACCCTGATCGAGAACGTGCTCGACTTCGCCCGCATCGAGCAAGGCCGCAAGCGCTGGCATTTCGAGGAATGTGATCTAGCGGCGGTGATCACCGAAACGCTGGGTTTGATGGAACCACTCGCCGCTGAAAAATCCATCAGCCTTGTGGTTTCAGAACCGCTTCCCAGCCTCGAAGCCAGGGTCGATCCCGGTGCGATCCAGCAGGCGCTCGTCAATCTGCTAGACAATGCCATTAAGTTTTCGCCCGCGGAATCTCAGATCGAAATCAGGTTGGTAGAAAATTCTGCGAACTGGGAAATTCGGATCACCGATCAAGGCCCCGGCATTCCAGCCGCCGATCACGAACGGATTTTCGAGAAATTCCACCGCCTCGGCAGCGAACTCCGCCGCGAAACCCAAGGCACCGGCATTGGCCTCAGTTTGGTGAAAGCCGTGGCGGAGGCGCACAGCGGGCGGGTGAGCTTGGAGAGCGTTCCGGGGCAGGGGAGTACATTCACGCTGATAGGTCCATTGACTCTGACAACTAAGAATTGAACCACAGATGAACAGGATGCACACAGATGGAAGAAAGGATCAGAGGTGGAGATCTGTTATTTTGATGGACCGGATATCTTCTCTCGATCTCTCCAATCTGCGTCCATCTTTTTCATCTGTGGTTGATTGAATTCATTCTCCACCTCCATGAGACTCCTCATCATCGAAGACGAAGCTCCCATGCGCATCGCGCTCGTGGAGACGCTCGCTGCAGAAGGCTACCGCGTCCGCTCCGCTGCCGATGGCCTCGCCGGCCTCGAACTCGCCTGCACCGAAACTTTCGATCTCATCTTGCTCGATGTCATGATGCCCGGCCTCGATGGTTTCGCCGTCTGCCGGGAGCTTCGAAAGAGAGGCCGCGACATGCCCGTGCTCATGCTAACGGCAAGGGGCCAGATCGACGATCGCGTGGAAGGCCTCGACAGCGGGGCCGACGACTACCTGCTGAAACCCTTCAGCCTGAAAGAACTCCTCGCCCGCGTCCGAGCCTTGCTCCGCCGCCACGATCGCGAACAGGCCGTTCCCGACTTGTTGGAGATCGGCACTGCGACCGTTGACTTCCGTCGCGGTGTCCTCGCCCGTGCCGGTTGCGAGCAGACTCTATCTGATAAGGAAACCGGCATCCTCCGGTTACTCGCCGCGAATCCCGGTGAGGCGGTCAGCCGCGAGAAATTCCTCGACGTCGTTTGGGGCTACCACGCCTATCCCAGCACCCGGACCATTGACAATTTTATCACCACGCTGCGCACCAAATTGGAAATCAATCCAGCGAACCCCGTTCATTTACAAACCGTGCGTGGCGTCGGCTACCGGTTGGATCTTTGAAATGGGAGTGCGGGATTCATCCCGCTTGTTTGCCGCCATCAAATAAGGGGAATGGACGTCTCGTCCATTTTCTTCGGTTCCACCGCACGGAGAAGATGCGTGCGGAAATCCATGTCCTTGACGATAGGCTGTCCACCTGGAAGTGAGAATAAATTCCACGCTCCAGCCGTCGCCGGACTTGCGGGGATGTCAGGGTTTGGTAGGAAAAGGCCGTGGCGCAGCAAAGTGACGTTCGGGAAGTCCTCCAATATATCCCGCAGTTCCGTGGAAAGATTTTCTTCGTGCTCATCGAAGCGGGAATCCTGCCGGAGCCTGCGGTTGCCGAGACCTTGCTTGACCTGGCGGTGCTGGAAGACCTCGGCGTGAAACTCGTGCTCGGAGTGCTCGGCGGCGATTTGAAGGATCTCTACGATTGGACGCTGGAATGCGAAATCATGGCGGCCCGCGTTTCAAGACCCATCACCGATCCGTTGGCGGTCAGAGAGGCGATGGAAATCCTCGCCCGCGGCCAATCGGCGATCATTGACGCGTCCGCGACGGGTCCACTCGATTTCCCCGTCGTGGACTTCGCGCGGCGCATTGGTGTGGCGAAGATTATCACCTTGTTAGAGGAGGCTATCCTCATCGACGGTGCGCCTGCCCACGCCATCCGCGCTGCGGATGCGGAGTCGCTCGCTTCCCGGACGGATCCTGCCGGAGCCGCCTTGTTGCTCGCGGCGGCTGCCGCCTGCCGGAACGGCGTGCCCCGCGTGCATGTGCTCAACGGCCGCCAGCAGGGCGTGCTAGTAGATGAACTCTTTTCTAACGAAGGCGTCGGTACCATGGTCCACGCCGACAGCTACCGGGTCATCCGCGAACTGCGCGAGGAGGATATTCCTGAATTGTTAGGAATGATCGGTCGCTCGGTGCGGCGGACGAAACTGGTAGAACGGACCTACGAGGACATCCAGTCGCGGATCGAGGATTTTTACGTGATGGCCATCGACGACAACGTCGTAGGCTGCGTCGCTCTGCACGAATACCACGCGGAGGGTTGTGCGGAAGTCGCATGTCTCTACGTGAAACAGGCCCATGAGGGCCGGGGATACGGCATCGATCTCGTCCGGCATGTCGAGAAAATCGCCCGTGAACGCAGGATTCCTCGGGTGTTCGCCCTGAGCAACCGCGCGGCGGACTTCTTCACCGGGAAGCTCGGTTATACCCCGGCAACGGTGAATGATCTGCCAAAGCAACGCCGCGAGCAATACGAAGCAAGCGGGCGTGACTCTTTGGTTTTTTCGCTCAATCTTGCGACGGATTGAGAAGGGAGCGCCTGATTCGACTCTTTGACAAAAGCCATAGCCGATAATTTTTCATGGGTTGAGAATCGCTTGGGTTTGATTTTATGATGTAAGCGAAACGCAGAGACGCAGAGATCGGGGAGTGAGTCGCAGAGATCGAAAAATACTAGATTCCCTC
>JBBQDJ010000472.1:0-3085 GCA_038319595.1 Verrucomicrobiales bacterium | reverse complement strand
AAAACCTTCGATCCCTGCTTCGTCACCCGCGTTTCCAAACAGCTCGTCCCCCTCGCCAAAGTCAGCCCCGACGGCAACACCGTCGAGGTGTATGAACTCATCATCAACGGCCAGGAGATCTCCCCCGGCTATTCCGAGCTCAACGATCCCGACCTCCAACGCGAGCGCCTCGAAGACCAATCCGGCGAGGAAACCCAGAAAGTGGACTATGATTTCATCGAAACCCTCGAACACGGCATGCCCCCCGCCGGCGGCATCGGCATCGGCCTCGACCGCCTCTGCATGATGCTTACCGGGGCCCCAACGATCCGCGATGTGGTGTTGTTCCCCTTGCTGAAACGGAAGGATTGATCGTGGCGGCGGATTTCATCCGCCGTGCCTTTTCCAAGGCTGGTGGTCTGCCAAACTTCAAGTGGCAGATCAGCGAAACAAGGTAAGGGTCACTGGCGGACTGCGAGGACATGTCCCCCGCTTTGGCACTGGCCGGCATGTCGGCCAGTGCCAAAGCTCCGACCTATCAGAGCAGCCCGAAAGGTTTGGCGAGGCACTGTGGGCCGGGATTTGAGAAGTGGTTCCGTTAGGAATGGAGACACAGGCGCTTTCATTCAAGAAATTGGCATGAGCTGGGGAGTTCATTGGCCCAAACTCTTGATGTGGCGACGTTCACCAATGGAGCGCGGCAGGAGCTCCGGAAATCATGAAATCAATGTCGCCCCGCAGGTCACTTTCATTTCAGGGTGCTGCAGTCACTTGGAGTGTTAGGGTGCCGGAAACCTCTTCATCCAGCAGCCAGCGCGTTCCGACGCGCTTCGCGGTGGCGGACTTACCGTTGATCGTGACGCCGTTAGATTGCGGCGAGGCGGGGACGTCCAGTCTGGCGCTCATGCCATCCGGCAGGGTCAGCTTCATTTGGAAAGTTGGGCCTTTTTCCCAAGCGATGGTGATCGGGCCGACGGGGGTGGGGATTTTGCCTTTGGCGAAGGATAGCGTGCCTGTTTCCGGGCGGATCCGGACCTGTTTCCAACCGGCGGTGAGAGGTTCCGCCCCGAGGATGAAGCGCGGCAGCAGATTGGCCGGTGCGGCGCCCCAGGCGTGGTTCCAGTCCTGGTTGGGTTTGTATTTCTGGTCCCAGGCTTCCCAGGTGATCGTCGTTCCGGACTCGACCATGTGCCGCCAACTGCGGTCGGTGGGCGCGGTGATGAGTTCGAGCGCACGGGTGCCGGCCTCATTGGCAAAGAGAGCTTCCATCAGATACTGTGCGGCGTAAACCGAGCAGGCCATCCCGCGTGTTTGAACGGTATCGGCGACTTTTTGGCGATACTCGGCCGGCACCAGTCCGAATGCCAGGGGAAACAGGCTGGCATGTTGGGACATGTGGTCGGTGCCCTCGCCATCACGGTAGCCTCCTTTTTCAGGGATGAAGAGGGTGCGTTGAAACGCGGCGAGTGCCTTGGTCGCCATGGCAGCGTAGTCGGCGGCTTCCTTCTGCCTGCCGAGGGCGGCGGCCATCTCCGACATCATGGTGAGGGAGCGGATGTGGAAGGCATTGACGACGGTGTTGACGGGTTTGAAAACGAAGCCGTCGCGCTCCTTGACCGGCCAATCCACGATGTCGTCTTTTTTTACTTGAGCGGCGTTGCTGACTAACAGACCGTCCTCACGGGCGCGCTCGAGAAGGAGTTTCGGTTTGAGGGAATCATAGCGGGTGGAGAGCCATTTCGTGTCGCCGGTGTGGCGGTAGTCCGCATGCGCCATGAAAATCATGTGAAAGGCCCACTCGGTCGGCCAGGTGGGATGTTTCATCAGATGATCGTAGGTATCGCGAGCCATCAGGATGTCATTGTCGGTGGTGTAGTGGCTGAGTTGGTTGAGGTAAGCGTCCGCTTCGTAGGGGATGCGCTCACGGTCGCCATCGACATAAACTCCGGCGAAGGTGGTGGCCTTGATCGAGTAACGGCAGAGTTCCCAGATGCGGTTGAGCATTTCATCCGAGGACTGAAAAGCGGCGGCTTCGTCATCCCAAGTGGAGGCGACCGCGGAATTGCGAATGATGTCCTGAGTCCGTAATTCGCCGGGCCAGCCTTCGATCTCCACCCAGCGGAAAGGGAGGACCACGCCCCATTCCGGCGGGGTGAGGACGGCGGGCGGAGTGCTGGCGGATTGAGTCTGGGTGTTGCGCGCGTCGGCGGGCGGTGCGGCAATGATCGGAGCGGACCCTGCCAACTGGATCTCGGCCGCTGCATAGCGCACGGTTCCGGCGGGTTTTCGGTTGATGCGTCCTTCCTTGAGGTCTTCACCGAAATGAACGGTCACCGGATGGGTGGCGTTTGCAGGCGGAGTCAGCCGGACATTGCCATAGGAGACGCGTCCGAAATCGATCAGATAGATTCCGGCATCCGTTTTACTAATAGAAACCGGATTTTCATCGACCAGGTGGACCGGTGCGGCCGAGACGCGGGCGGTGAGGGCGATGAGCGGCAGCAGGATGTGAAGAATGATGGTTTTCATAATTAAATTTGTTAGGTGGTTTGGGGCTTAATCTTGGTGGAAGACCTGCTTCAGAGGGACCCGCACCGGCGAGTTGTCCGGATTCACTTCCATGAGGTCCGCCATGTAAGCCCACCATTTTTGCATGAGCTCGGTCTTGCGGAGTTCGGCAGTGGTGTTGTTTGTTGCGACTTTCTGGACGGCGAGCAAGACGCCGGTTTCCTCGTCGAGGAAGATCGAATAATCACTGATGCCGGCGTCGCGGATGGCCTTGGAAAGTTCGGGCCAGATGGCGTCGTGGCGTTTCTTGTATTCGTCGCCCATGCCGGGCTTGAGTTTCAGCTTGTTGGCGGTGATGGATAGGCGCGGTGCCGCGGATCCCGCCTTGGCATTCGGATCAACGGCTGGTGTGGCTGGGGCAATTGGCAGATCTTGTTGCGCCAGACGCCGCAGTGCATCGGCCTGCTTCAGCCAGGCGAGTTCTAACTCCATGACCTTCTCGGGATGAGTCGCGGCGAGGTTGTTAGTCTCGCTGCGGTCTTTGTGGAGATCATAGAGTTCCCAAGGTTCGTCGAAATTTCCCACGAGTTTCCAGTCG
>JBBQDJ010000471.1:0-3103 GCA_038319595.1 Verrucomicrobiales bacterium | reverse complement strand
GCCTGCTCTTCCGACCAGAACGAAAACGGCGGATAATTCGAGATGAAATAATTTCCCGCGCGGGTGGCGTGCGATGGGGCTGGAGTCGAAACGATGTCGGGCATGAGGGTGATGGAGTTCAGGGATTGGCGGGATTTCCTTCTGATACCACGAAAAGCGTGCCGTCGCCACCCGTGATGATCAGACGGCCTTGGGCATATACGGGCGCGGCGGTGAGATCTTCCCCCAAATCGAGCCTCCAGAGCTCGGAGCCGTCGGCGGGGTTGGCGGCGTAGAGGCGGCCGTCGCTGGAGCCGAAGACGATACCGTCGTCGAACGCCAGCGGCGAGGAATCGACTCGGCCACCGGTTTTGAAGGTCCACGCGCGGGTGCCGTCGGCGCGTTTGATGGCATACAGCGATTTGTCGCGGGATCCGATATACACGTTTTGGTCATCGACGGCGGGAGCGCTGAAAAACGGGAAATCGCTGGCTTGGTAGATCCAGGCCAGTTTTTCGGCATCAGCCTTGGCGGCGACCAACTGGTTGGCGTGGTTGCCACAGTAAATGGTGGTGCCGGAGGTGGCGACGGAATTGGTGATCTGCGCGTCGGTGACGATCTCGTTGATGAGCTTGCCGTCGGCGAGATTGATGACGTGGATGACCTTGTCGCAGCCGCCGAAAGCGATGAAGCGGCCATCGATCACGGCGGGGGTGCCGTTGATGTAGTCGTCGGTTTTGTATGTCCAGACTTCGGAGCCGTCGGTCGCGAGAAGGCAGCGAGTTATGCCGTCGTAGCCATTCACTAGGATCCATTCGCCCGAGCCGTTAGGAGCGGAAACGATGCTGGCGGCGGAGGAAAATTTGTCGCCACCCTCGATGGACCAGAGTTTGTCGCCGGTCTTGAGATCCAGTGCGTAAAAATGCTTATCGCCCGATCCGACGAAGACGCGGCCGTTAGAAATCGCGGGCGCGGCCTGGATGGTATCGCCGGTTTCCATTTTCCAACGCAGCTTCCGCGTTTCGAAATCGATGCAATAAAGAATGCCCATTACGTCGCCCACAAGGATCGCGCCATCCGCCACGGCAGCTTCAGCGGAACCGGGCGACTCGAGTCGGAACGTCCATTCGATGGCGGGTGCCTTGGGCACCGGTGCGGAAACGCGCCCCTGAAGGTGCGGTCCACCGCGGGTGATCGGCCAGTCGGTCAATGCGGGCGGAGCGACTTTGGTGGCGCTTTCGGCGGGCTTCGGCTTGTCGCAGGCCGTGACGAAAAGAACTGGGAGCGCGGCGAACAGTCGGTTCATGTCGAAATGGCGTCGCGGTAAAGGGCTGTGAGGATGGCGTGGTCGAGCGTGACCGGGTTGAAGCGGCCGGTCCATTGCTGGGTGGCGGCTTCCGCGAGTTCCGAAAGCGCCGAGGAATCGATGCCAGCCACCGGAAGTTTCGCAAGGGCGATGGTTTTCTCGAGCCACGGCAGCAGCGGGCATCCAAGAGTGGCGGCGAGATCGTCGTAGATCGCGGCGATGGTGGGGTCGCTGGAATTCAGGCGGATCACATGCGGCAGCATCAGGGAAACCGCGTGGCCGTGAGTGAGATCGAAGCGGGCGGTGAGCGGATTGGCGGCGGCGTGGGCGGCGCCGAGCATGCTGTTTTCGATGGCGGACCCGGCCATGGCGGCGCCGAGCAACATGCGTCCGCGGGTTTCAAGATCCGCGGACCCCTCGAGGACGGAGCGGATGGCGGAAACGATGAGTCGGAACGCTGCGGCCGAATACGCGGAAGAGACCGGGTTGCGCTTGGTGCAGACTGCGGATTCGAGGGCGTGCGAAAGGGCGTCGAGCGCTGTTAGGGCCGCCACCGCTGGCGGTTGGGACATCGTCAACTCGGGATCAAGGATGGCGATGCGGGCGAGTGCCTTGGAATCGCCGCAGGCCATTTTTTCGTGGGAATCATCGCTCGAAACCACTGCGTAGGATTGGCATTCGCTGCCTGTGCCGGCGGTGGTCGGGATGGCGATGAAGGGCAGCATCGCATTTTTCGCCAACCCGTAACCGCGGTAGTCGACCATCCTTCCGCCGTTGTGGAGGAGAAAATTGCAGCCTTTGGCGGTGTCCATGCTGCTGCCGCCGCCGAGGCCGATGAGGGCGTCGGGATTGAGGATTTTTGCAAAATCGCGACAGGCTTCTATGTCGGACTCGGTGGGATTGGCGTGGGAGCCTTCGTAAATCGTGACGTCCAGCCCGGCGGCTTCGAGATAGCGGATGGCCCGGTCCACGTGGCCGGCGGCGACAATGCCGGGATCCGTCACGAGAAGCAGCTTCGAAGCGCCGAGCGAAGCCACGGCGTCGGGAAGCTCGGACAGGCGTCCTGGTCCGAAGACAAGGCGGGGACTGGGACGGGCGTCGAAGGATAACATGGAAGTGTGCTGGATCGCGGAGGACAGACAGCTTGCGGAATCTAAGGCAATCTGTAAATTGGCCTCATGAAATTGTCTGAAATCGAAGCTGCTGTGATGAAATTAGACGAAGGGGATCGCGCGAATCTCGCGGCAATGATTCTCGACAGCTTGGACGGTGCCGACCCCAACGATTCCAATGAAGACAGCCTGACCGAGGCAAAGCGGCGCGGTGAAGAACTCTGGTCCGGTGTGGTGAAAGGAATCCCCGAGGAAGAATTCATGGCGGAGTTCCGTGCGATGCGGGCCAAATGAAGATTACCTTTCATCCGTCCGTCCGGCGGGATCTTCGCGGCATTCTTGAATACTACGACGAGCGTTCGGATTCGGCGGGCGACCGATTTTACGCAGCGTTCGACGAGGCACGTCAAAAAATCAAAACGGCACCCAGGCAATTCCATCTCTTGGATGATTGTCGGCGACGATGCGATTTGGCCAAATTTCCCTACCATCTGGTTTTTGAAATTGAAGAGGAAGAGGTGTTCATTCTCGTGATTCGCCATAACAAGCGCCATCCGGGGTTTGGGATGAGGAGGAAGCGCAGGTAAATTATGCCATGATCGCCACATCTCCCTGAATCGCGCGGCGGTGGTAGAGGAACTCGAAGAGGTTGCCTTCGTGGGGTTGTTCCCACTGGACGCGGTTGGTGGGGTAGGTGCCGAGATTG
>JBBQDJ010000470.1:0-3105 GCA_038319595.1 Verrucomicrobiales bacterium | reverse complement strand
ATCCTGCGCCGCAGATCCTGAGATTCCATGACAACCTCCTGCCATGAAAACCAAGTCTTTTTCTCCAGTTATCGAGTTGTTTTCCGACAGCGATCCGACGGTTGATCCGGAAGTCGCTAAGCAGGTCGGCCAGGAAATCCTCGAAAACCGTCTCGATCCCGGCACTTGGGCGCAGGCGCTATCGTCCAGCGGCGGCGAACGTCAAGAAGCGCTGGCCGCCTACGCCCGCATCCGCATCCAGCAGGTGACCTCCCGTCGACGACTTCGTCTGTCAAAAGTGAAATCCTTCGAATTTCGACGAGTGACCAAGTGCTTCGGGGTAAAAACCGTCCATGATCTGCTCCAAAGGTCGAATCCAGGAAAACAACTGAACTTCCTCAAGCCCCGCCTCTCCCTCTTCTCCCTGCTGACTTTGGGAATCGGTGCCGCAGGCTGTGTGGCGGCCGCGGGTCGCTTGCTTGAGTCATCACTGCCTCAAAAACTAGCCACGCTCCTTCCCGTGGTGGCGGTCGGTTGTGGCGTGGCGGCTGTCGTGGCGACCATCTCGCTGCGCTACATCCTACCGAAACGCTGGATCATGCTTGGGTGGAATGCCGGAATGCAGCTCGCTTGCATGGCTGCGTGTTTCGCATCGCTCTACTTCGGCGTGAAACTCATCGCCCACGCGCCTCCCTTGGAATCTTCCCACGTGGCCAAGGCCAAACCGCTGGTCGCCTCGAATCGGCCACCGGTTCTCATCAAGGGCAAGCTCAAGCGGGAGACGCTGACGGCACAGAACAGCAGCGACCGTTGATCCGCAGCCAGACCTCTGTGCCGCATCAACTGCCGGAAACCGATGAGTTTCCGGATCCTTCGTCACGACGGGACGGTCGGCTTTGGATGATAGATTTCCAGTCATCCTCACTCAAACAACAAGGGTCGGCGGCGACCCAATGACCATGGGAAATCTCGCGGAGTGATAGATCCATCCCCACCGTTTCCGGATAGCGTGGATGTTTCATCCGATGGCCGAACGCGCTGCCCGGCGGCGGGTCGATAGGTGAGGGGACATCACCTTCCAGTAAAATTTTCTTCCGGACCGCTTTTGGATCATGCGATGGAATGGCGGAAAGCAACGCCTTGGTATAGGCATGGCGGGGGTTCTGATAGATCGCCTCCGCCGTCGCCAGCTCGACGATTTTCCCGAGATACATCACGGCCACCCGATCGCTCACATGTTTCACCACCGAGAGGTCGTGAGCGATGAACAGATAGGACAGGCCGAAATCTTTCTGGAGCTCGACGAGCAGATTGAGGATCTGGGATTGCACCGAGACATCGAGCGCCGAAACCGGTTCATCGCAGATGATCAACTTCGGCTTCAGGGCCAGCGCGCGGGCGATGCCGATCCGCTGGCGCTGGCCGCCGGAAAACTCGAACGAATAGCGGTCCGCGGCGGATGTCGGCAGGCCCACACGCTCCAACAGCTCGTTGACCATCCGGAACCGCTCAGCGCGACCGACGCCGTGAATGACAAACGGCTCTTCGATGATCGATCTAACACTCATCCGTGGATCGAGCGATTCCGCGGGGTCTTGGAAGATCATCTGGAAATCCTTGCGCAGTGGACGAAGTGCACGCTGGCTCAGGTGGGTGATATCCGTCCCGTCAAAAACCATCCTGCCCGAGGTCGGCTTGATCAACCGGACAATCGCTTTACCCAGTGTGGACTTCCCACAGCCGGACTCACCGACTAGGCCCAGCGTTTCACCCGGCGCGATGTCCAGAGAAACACCGTCCACCGCGCGCACCGCTCCGGTCTGGCGCAACAGGACGCCGCCCCGCACTGGATAGTGCATGCGCAGGTCTTGGACGGATAGAAGAGGAGTGCTCACGGTTGATAACATTCGGGACAATTTTCCACCCAATGACCGGGCGAGGCTTCGATCACCCGCGGCCGCTCGCGCGAGATGGGGGTGTTGCGGCCCATGCGCTGGCAGAACCGGCAGCCGTGGGAAAGATCTGCCAGCGAGGCGACCATGCCGGGGATCGTGTTGAGGACGGATTTGGAGGGCGTGTCCAGCGTCGGAATGGAGGCTAACAGCCCTTTGGTATAGGCATGGAGGGGATTGGCAAAAAGCTCCTCGGCGCTCGCCCGCTCGACGATGCGGCCGGCATACATCACGATCACGTCGTCGCAGGTCTCCGCGATGACACCGAGATCGTGGGTGATCAGGATGGTGGACATGCCCATCTCGGACTGGAGGCGCTCCATCAGGTCAAGGATCTGCGCCTGCACCGTCACGTCGAGCGCGGTGGTCGGTTCGTCGGCGATTAACAGCGCGGGCTTGCAGGCCAGGGCTAGGGCGATGACGACGCGTTGCCGCATCCCGCCGGATAGCTGGTGCGGGTAATCCATCATCCGTTTCTCCGGAGCCGGAATGCGGACGACATCTAACATATCCGTGGCCGCCGCCCAAGCGTCGCGTTTCGAGAGTTTCTTGTGGATCCGGAAGACCTCGGACACTTGGCGACCGATGCGGTGCACCGGATTGAGCGCCGCCATCGGTTCCTGGAAAATCACGCCGATCTCACCGCCACGGATCTTGCGCATTTCCGCATCGGTCGCCCTAACGAGATCTTTGCCCTTGAAATAAACATGACCTCCCAGGATCTTGCCCGCAGGCTGCGGAAGCAGACGGACGATCGACATCGCGGTCACGCTTTTGCCACAGCCCGATTCGCCGACGATGCCCACGGTTTTCCCGGCAGCAACGGTGAACGACACCTGATCGACGGCCCGCAGCAGGCCGCGGTCGGTTTCGAACGAAGTGATGAGCTTGTCCACTTCAAGAATGTTCTCGGGTTCCTCGATCATCGTTCTTCGGAATCCTCGGTGATGGGTTCGGTGGATGGTGGGGCTCCGGTGGCCGGTTCCTGCGGCGTCTCCGTGGTCAGCCGATAGACGTCGATGGTTTTAGTGACTTCCGGGAAAATCTTGCCCGAGCGGCGCGCGGCCTGGGTTTCCTTTTTCACTTCGTCATCGATCCAAAAAACAAACACTTCGTGCGGATCATAAACGATCGGCGGACTGAAGCGCGTGTTCTCGCAGTCCGGCCATTTCAC
>JBBQDJ010000469.1:0-3114 GCA_038319595.1 Verrucomicrobiales bacterium | reverse complement strand
TGGGTCGTTTGAAAAATCTTGGGAAGGAAACCGTCCGCCGCATCGTCAGCGAACGCAGCCGGAAAAATTTTGATTCACTCGATGATTTCCTCCGCCGCGTGAAACCCGGCGAGAAGGAACGCCGGAGCCTCGCCCGCGGCGGAGCGCTCAACGAATTGCCGCAAGTCGTTCACCGCCGCCAGGCGATGTGGCAAGCGGAGCTGCCGCTTTATGACGATCTGCTCCAGATGGGAGAAAGTGTTAGCTCGGACTTGCTGCCGGCGATGACCTTAGCCGAGCGCTTGTCATCGGACTTCGCCGTGCAGGGCGCGAGCTCCGGTCCGCACCCGATGAAGCTCTGGCGGATGGCCACCGCCAGCCGGAAAATCCAGCGGGCGGTGGATTTGGAAAATCTCCCGAAAGGCATCCCCGTCACCGTCGGCGGCATGGCGATCTGTCGCCAACGCCCCGGCACCGCGAACGGACATTGTTTCATCTCGCTCGAAGACGAGACAGGCATCGCGAACCTCTTCGTACCTGAGAAAACCTTCCATCACTTCCGGCAGGTGATCGTGACCGAGACATTTTTGTTAGCAACGGGACGCCTGCAGCGTTCGCAAGGAGACAAGCCCACCGTTTATGTCACCGGAATCGCCCCATTGGGAGGAGCCGAGGCGGCTCACGCGGTGGCCTCGCATGATTTTCATTGAGAATCTTGGCATAGTAACGAAAGGCGTTACTATTCACGTGAGCACACGAAGTCGAAATTGTAGATTACCACTGATACCTACCCATGAAAACGCACGAACCCATTCATCCCGGCGAAGTTCTCCGTGAGGATTTCCTCGTTCCGCTTGGTCTCTCGGAATACCGCGTGGCCAAGGACATCGGTGTGCCGCCGCGGCGCATCAATGAAATCGTGAAGGGCAAGCGTGCCCTCACCGTTGATACAGCACTGCGGCTTGAACGATATTTCGGCTGGCCGGCCGAGGTGTGGCTCAACCTCCAAGCCCACCATGACCAGCAAGTAACCAAGGAATCAATGAAAGCCGCGCTATCCGCGATTCATCCATGCCCGGTGATGTGATCCGGGGTTATGCAAAAGCCAATGTCTTTAAGGAGGCGGATGGAAGCCCCGGCTGATGTATTGATCCCGATGAGGATCTCAGACGTTAGCCCGGGGTCGAGGAGCGATCGCGACGCCCCCCCCGGGACTCCGGTAACTCTTGAATTGGCACCCTGAAAGGTGTGCTGGAACCGCCGGACCTGCCACGCCCCCTCTGCTATCTACGACCCGCTGCCGGGGTCGAATATCTTGGGCATTGAACCCCGGGTGGTCGCTATCGCTCGACCCCGGGCTAATTTCCGAGATCCCTTCCGGGATCAAGAATGGAACATACCGAGCCAATCCTTAAAGGTATTGGGCTGAAAGCAACGGATCGCATCATCGCGGCCACGGGTCTAAGCCACCGTGTTCCGATCCTAACCAAGGACTGGAGGTTTCATGAAACGGACTCGCCAGTGACGGCGATCTGGTGACTTCCTCTGGAGAATCACCCATGTGTCCTTCCCGTGCCTGACGTTCGCCACTGAAATTCGTTTTACGATCCCGGAAATCTGGGTGAGAATGCATGGACATGCTTCAAAAAATTTCCATCGGCATTCTGGCAGCCTTTTTCACAGTGGCCGGCGCGTATCACTTCATTTCCCCGGAAATGTATCTTCCGATGATGCCGGATTATCTGCCGTGGCACCTCGCACTCATTTATGCAAGTGGTCTGGCGGAGATGGCGGGTGGCATTGGGATCTGTTTTCCCAAGTGGCGAAAGTTGGCCGGATGGGGATTGATCGCGCTTTTGTTAGCGGTCTTGCCGGCGAATGTTTACATGCTGACTCATCACGTGCCGCTGAACGGAAAGGTCATTCCCGAGTGGATCTTGTGGGTCAGGTTGCCATTGCAAGCGGTGATGATCGCTTGGGTGTATGTGAGCTGTGTGAAAAACCAGCGGGCGGAATCAATTCCGCGCTCCAGTTAGGATCACATTTCCAAGAGCAGGCGTGCCGGGGATTCGAGGCAGTCCTTGATGCGGATGAGGAAGGTGACGGCTTCCTTGCCATCGACGAGGCGGTGGTCGTAGCTCATGGCGAGATACATCATCGGGCGGATGACGACTTGGCCATTCAATGCAACGGGGCGCTGTTGGATGGTGTGCATCCCGAGGATGCCGCTTTGGGGCGGGTTGAGGATGGGCGTACTGAGCAACGAGCCGTAGGTGCCGCCGTTAGAGATGGTGAACACGCCGCCGTTGAGGTCGTCGATGGTGATTTTCCCGTCCTTGGCTTTTTTCGCGTAGTCGAGGATGTCCTTTTCGATCTGCGCGAAGGATTTTTTGTCGGTATCGCGGAGCACGGGAACCATCAGTCCCTTGTCGGTGCCGATGGCGACGCCGATGTCGTAGAAGTGATTTTCAATGATGTCGGTGCCGTCGATGCGGCCGTTGACGGACGGCACATCCTTGAGTGCTTGGGCCACGGCTTTGACGAAGAACGACATGAAGCCGAGTTTGACGCCGTGCTTTTTCATGAACTCGTCCTGAACCGCTTTGCGCAGGTCCATGACGGCGGTCATGTCCACCTCGTTGAAGGTCGTTAGAATGGCGGCGGTCTGTTGGGCGTTGACGAGATGCGTGGCGATCTTGCGGCGCAGCATCGACATCTTCTTGCGCGTGGTGCGGCCGTCGCTAACAGCCTCGGCGGAAACCCGTTCGACCGGAGTGACAGGGGCGGTGAAATCCGGCTTACCCGCAGCCGGAGCGGAAACAGGTGCCGGCGCAGGAGCGGAAACCGTGCGCGGGGACGAGACGTCCCCGCCCCCTATGGCAGGAGTAGGAGCGGTGGGTTGCACGGGAGCGGGTGCCGACGTGGCGGATGAGACGCTGGCATCGATGGTGGCGATCACCGCGCCGATGGAAACTTCCTCGCCTTCCGGAGTGATGATTTTCAAACGCCCGGAGGCAGGTGCCTCGAGTTCGTTAGAGACTTTGTCGGTTTCGAGGGTGACGAGGACTTCGCCTTGGACGACCTGTTCGCCGTCATTTTTCCGCCATTTCGCGACGTTCGCCGAAGTGATGGATT
>JBBQDJ010000468.1:0-3120 GCA_038319595.1 Verrucomicrobiales bacterium | reverse complement strand
CTTTTGCTGGCGCGGGCGGCGTGGCCAGAGCTGCCGGATCATTCGTTAGGCGCGGTTTGTGATTTCCATGAGCTCACGGATTCCATCCGCGCGGCAGTCCCAGGGAAATCGTGGCACGACGCGTTATTTGATTCCGTGGCGTCGCTGGTTTTGCTGGCGCATCTCGTCGAGAGCCATTCGTTAGAAGATCATCCGGTGGAGGCGTTGGTCCAACCGGACACCTCGCGCTGGCATCAGTTGAAACGATCATGAGAGATGAAAACAAAATGGGCGGGCACCTGCATTTTGAGTGTGGAATTCATTCCGCGCTCCAGTTCGGCATCACCCTCCTCGCCCTGCTCTCCTGCGCTTGCCAGCGTCCGAAAAGCACACCGGCCGCCGCACCTGAGACCAAAGACGATGCCGCTCTGGTCAAATCCCTGCTGGGGGAAAATCTATCCGATCGCACCTTCTCCTTCGCCACCATCGCCGACGCCTGCTCAGGAAAAAAAGTCCTGCCGCTCACCCAAGATCCCGCCCACTTGCGGGTCACCGCCGCCATTGCGCAGGCGCTCACGCTGACCTTGGCAGAGCTCAACCAACCAGACTCACCGGTCCGCGAGCTCCGCCGCATCAACGAGGCATCGCGGTTTTTTGAAGACGGCATTCACAAGCATCTCAATGAGATCCCCGGCATGGCATGCGATGTCCCACCGAACCGCGCGGGCGAGCACCAGCGGTCCGGCTATCCCGACCTCCGCATCATTGATACTGTATCCAAACTCGTCTTCTACCTCGACCCGAAACTCGTCGAGCAAGGGTCCGCCGCCAGCACCTTCCGCACGTTTTATTTCGAGCCGAAAAACGAAACTCTAAAAATCACCGATGACGCCGTGCACCTGCTCGTCGGCATCGAGCACGACGGCAAAGAACGTCAATGGACCTTTACCGGCTGGCGACTGGTGGACCTTTCCACGCTGCGCGTCCGGCTCAAAGCGGAGTTCCAAGCCTCCAACGCCGATCTTTATGAAAAAACGGAGCTTTCCCTCCCCGCTAAATCCCGTTAGGCTCCGCCACCCGTGACCTTGCCTCCCCGACGCACCAGCGGCTCCGTCGCCATGGACGACTACCTCGAACAGATCCTCCATCTGATCGAAGCCAAGGGCTACGCCCGCGCCGTGGACGTCTCGAAAAACCTCGGTATCTCCCAAGCCAGCGTCACCAACATGCTCCAACGCCTCGATGCCGAAGGCTTGGTGAAGCACGAGAAATACCGCGGCACCGTCCTCACCGAGGAGGGCCACCGCATCGCCCGCGCCATTATCGAGCGGCATCAGACCTTGACCCGTTTCTTGCGGCTGTTCGGCCTCGACGAGGAAACGATCTACAAAGACGTGGAGGGGATGGAACACCACGTCTCCCGCCCCACTCTCAAGGTGATAGAAGCCGTCGCAGACGCCTTGGAAGCCGATCCCGGGCTATTGGAAAAAGTAAAAATCGCAGCGGCCACCTCACCACCCCGATGAGCCAGATCGTAAAATGCGGAGTGGTTTGCGAAATAGCGTTTACTAACAAAATTCTCCTATAAAAATCAAATCCCATGAACCTACCAAATTCCCGCCGCTCCCTCATGACCGCTTTGATGGCAGTCGTCGTCTGCTCCAGCACGCTGCTTGCCGATGTCGCGCTCGACGCCGGTGCCAAGGACTTGAAAAAGATCGAGGTCACCAGCTCGATGATCGGCTTCCGCGATACCCTGCGATTCTATGTTTTCGAAGAGGCAAAGGCCGTCCTCAGGGTCCAGATCGACAACAAGGATGTGAAGTTTCCCGTTTCCGCGAAGCTATACATTTTCCCCGGCGACACCACTTCCGAGGGCCTGGACAAATGGATCAACAACCAGCATTCCGACGGCCTGTTCATCGACGCCCCGGAACCAAAATCAACTCACGAAATTCCGGCAGCTTCCTGCACGGCGAAATCCCATGAGCTGGTCAAAGCGGTCGAGGAATCGTTCGGGAAATTCAACAACTACTCCGTGACCTTCGGGATCAAGGACGTGCCAGCTCTCGGCGGATTCAAACTGAAGGACTTCACCGACAAGGCCACTGTTCTCGTCAAGATCGCCGGAGCTCGCTGAGTGATCGATCAGCCTTCCTCCCGCGCAGGGGCGCCGGTCTCGAAGCGCATCAGATCGGCGATGAATGTGAGAGGAAGGTGGCCGGTTTCGCCGTTCCGGTTTTTTGCGAGGACCAGTTCGGCTTTTCCGGCTTCCGCTTCCTTTTCCTCCGCATCCTCCGCGTAGTAGGCGGTCCGATAGAGCAGGCCGACCATGTCGGCATCCTGCTCGATGGAACCGGATTCCCGCAGGTCCGACATGCGGGGGACGCCGACGTTTTTGCCGGTCCGACTTTCCGGCCCGCGGTTGAGCTGGGCGAGGATGAGAATGGGAATGGCGAGTTCCTTAGCGAGACTCTTGATGCCGGCGGAAATTTCCGCGATTTCCCGTTCACGGGAGTTTTCCGCCTGCTTGGTGCGGGATTTCATGAGCTGGAGATAGTCGATGGCGATGAACTGGATGTCCTCATCGCGCTTTTTGCGGCGGGCTTTCGCGCGAAGTTCGTTGATGGAGATGCCGGGGGTGTCGTCGATGAAGAGCTTGGCGGCGGAGATTTCCAAGGCGGCGCGCTGGATGCGCTGAAGGTCGCCCTTGGTCGGCGTGTAGCCGCGGGAGAGCTGGCTCATCGCGAATTTCGAGCGCGAGAAGACGAGACGCTGCACGATCTGAAACGCGCTCATTTCGCAGGAGAAGACCATCGAGGGCTTACTTTCGGTAATGCAGATGTGCTCGACGATGTTCATCATAAACGAGGTTTTTCCCATGGATGGACGGGCGGCGACGACGAACATTTCCCCCGGTTTCAGGCCGCTGCTCATGCGGTCGAGGTCCTCGAATCCGGTGGAAATCCCCTGCGCGCCTTTTTCCCCGGCGAGGAGTTTTTGAAATTGCTCGATGACCTCGTTGACCGACTGTTTGATCGACGGTGCCTTGCTCGTTTCCGAGCCTTCGCGGATCGCCAGCATCTTGGCCTCGACCGAGTCTAGCAGAGAAGCAACCTCGTCCGGTGCGTCGTAGGCCTG
>JBBQDJ010000467.1:0-3143 GCA_038319595.1 Verrucomicrobiales bacterium | reverse complement strand
TCCGTTGCAGGTAAATCACAGAGTGCGATCAAGGATGGCGCAGGCCACTCACTCTCGACCACCTTGGGAAGCACTGGCTTAATGACACCGGGAACGGCTCTAACGGTCCAATCTCTCGCAAACGAACCACCGACCGTCTGGTGTGAGGATCGCTTCGCCGCGCCCGAAGAGCGATTTCTGATCCGCGGATCGACAACCAAAGACTGTCCCGCAGCGGGCAAAGTCGTCATGATCATCGATGGCTCCGCCGCTTTGGCAGAGACCCGAGCTTGGATCCTCCGGACCATCGCCAATCAACCAACCGACCGGTTGATCCTACTGCTAGCCGATGACAGCGCCCGCAAGGTGACCATGAAAGAGCTGGAGTCCTATTCATTCAGCGGCGGTCGTGACAACGAACCCGCCTTGCGCGAAGGGATCCGTTTGGCACGTGAGTCTGGCGCGCCGATCGTCTGGGTCCACGGGCCACAGGCGGTCGGGCTGTCGCAGTCCGAGGCGCTGCTCCAACAGATCGAACGGGGAACCATCCACCCGGTGATTCATGAAATCGAAGCGGTTGCCGGGCCTAACCGGTTAGCGGAGTCGATCTATCGGACCGGGTGCATCAAGCGTGGCCCGCTGTTGCTCGCACCGGAACAAGACTTTTCGCGGTTTCTCGGAACCCTTCTCACAGATCATCAGGAAGCCATCTGGACCTGGAAACGCTCCGCCACCTCGGAAAACCTTCCCGGCATTCAGGTCTGGGATCATCTCGCGCGCCTCTGGGCCGCGTCATCCGCAGAGAGCATCAACGGCAACTTCACCGACGCCGCCCGCGCGGAACTCGCGGCCCGCTATCAGCTCGTCACCTCCTTTTCCGGAGCCGTGGTCCTGGAAACCCAACAGCAATATGACGAGCACGGACTCACTCCGGCTGATGGCGACGCCACGCCGAAAATCCCGAGCGTGCCGGAGCCTTCGACCGGATTGCTGGTGATTCTAACCACCGCCGCCGCGTTGATGCGGAGAAAACGTGAACCAAAACCAATCATGCCATGAGAACCTTCACCCTTGCACTCGTCCGGGGCTTCGCCATTTGGTTGGCGTTCGCGTCCATCTCCCTGATCTATCTGTTCGGCGTTTCCGCCATGCATGTGGTCGATTTCGTCTCTCACGAATCGTTCGAAGTGGTCTATACGCGGGTGCTTGCCGCCGGGACTGGGCCGGTGGAGTTCAACTACCACGGATGGATTCTTGCGGGAGCGTTCACCGCGCTTGTTGTTTATACGTTCTCGAACATCAGGGTGCGCGTGGGAATCGCGGTGTTAGGCGTGATTGCACCATGGTTCTGGACCGGGGGCGGAATCAAGGGCACTGCCGGCTGGCTGCTCCTGATGCCAGCCACTCCACTTTGGACGATGCAAACCGCGGCGAGCGGCTCGGACGGGGAATTTTATGCCGAGGGATTTGTGATCGCCGTGGCCGTGGGCTGGTGGATGATTTTGTGGACCCTCGTGGGCATCACCGATTTCCTCAAGCTGAGGCGGGTCCTATCGAAATCCCGACTGACAAATCCGCACGATCAATTGATAGAAACGAAGAAGCCGACCCGGATGGATTCCGGATCGGCTTTTTGAATTTGATCAGCGGTGATTACGCCAGCGCCTGCAGCTTCGCCTTGAGCTGATCCTTGGTCACGCTCGCGCCGACGATCTGGTCCTTCACCTCGCCGTTCTTGAAGAACAACAGCAGCGGGATGGAGCGGACGTTGTATTTCACAGCGAGCTCACGGGCGTCGTCCACGTTGACTTTGCCAACTTTGGCGATGCCTTCAAGATCGGTGGCAACTTGATCGATCACGGGGCCGATCATTTTGCACGGACCGCACCATTCCGCCCAGAAGTCCACGAGGACGGGCAGTTCGGAATCGATCACTTCAGATTGGAAATTTGCGTCGGTAAGGGTCAGAGCCATGGGACGAGTCTGAACCAGAATGCCGAAACGTCAAGAGCCGCCCTGCGGATGCGGGGCGGCTCTTTTCGAAAGGGGCAATCGGATTGACCGCTCAGCCAAGACCGCAAGCGGTCATGGCATAGTAGAGCGCCGCACCGGCCAAGAGGATATTGAAAATAGGAATGATCATGGAAGTGGTGTTTCGGTTATCAGTTCATCAACTGCGACCAGTCGCCAGGAGTCGGGACATCCGGATTCTCGGCAGCGTTGATCCACGTGTTGGCGGTCATGAGCTGAAAGACCAGCACGACCAGCGCGGCAGCAAAGCCGACGATCGAAAGGATGTTGACCAGGCCTTCATTGCTGTCGCCGTCATCATCGTCGTCTGCTTGCAGGGTCGCCGCTTGCGAAGGCGAGGAAAACGAAGTGCCGAGCGGTTGGGTCGGAGCTTGGAGTTGAACGGTGGCTTTTGGCAGGGCGATCGTCGGTGGAGCACCGCCACCAGGTCGGATCGGTGCGGTGGGTGCGCCGGCCCCAGCGAGGCGGATCGTCGGAGCAGCACCCATGGCAGTCGGGGCACCGGCGGGGCGCAGAGGAATCGTCGGTGCAGGTGCTGGCGGACGTGGCGGGCCACCGCCAGCGGTCGCTGTCGGCGGTCCTCCCGGCACCGGTGGCCGGACCGGAGGAGCCATTGGCACGGTGGCCGAAGGAACCGCTGGCGGCGCATCCGCCGCCTTCAAGGTGACACGGACGGTTTCCTTTTTGAGAGGCACACTCGATGTTTGCTTGCTCAGTGGCACGCTCGAAGTCTGCTTGGACGGGGTTGGTTGGTTTTCGTTATCGCTCATGCGCTCGCAGGGTTTGAAATCCTTGTTGGTTTGAGTAAGGCAACTTGCCCCCCGGCTGTCAAACCCCCAAACCGGGATTTCTTGAAAAAGAAAAATGCCAGCGTTTGCAGGCCTGATGATCCGGATTTCCGAGGGCTCGCGGCATCATCAAACTCAGGCGGCAGACGATATTTTTAATGCTCTTTCCCCCGCGCCGTGATTCCTATTTGTGCAGCCACCATGTCCGCAGAAAAGACCGCAATCACCCCCACACGCACCCAGGATTTCCCCGAGTGGTATCAGCAAGTCATCAAAGCCGCCGATCTCGCCGAGAACTCGGAAACTCGCGGCTGCATGGTGATCAAGCCGTGGGGCTACGGGATT